>CAMDQV010000178.1 GCA_945906015.1 Pedobacter schmidteae
CCTGCTCTCGTAAATAATGGTCTCGCCCGGCGATTCTTCAACTCCGGCAAATAAAGATCCAGCCATGATCGTACTGGCGCCTGCAGCAATTGCTTTTGCAATATCTCCAGTTTGTTTGATACCTCCATCGGCAATCACTGGCACTCCGCTGCCCTTAAGCGCTTTAGCACACTCATATACCGCATATAATTGCGGAACACCAACACCTGCAATAATTCTGGTTGTACAAATAGAACCAGGCCCAATCCCAACCTTAACAGCATCAGCACCCGCATCAGCCAGTGCAATAGCAGCCTCGCCAGTTGCAATATTTCCAACAACCACCTGAAGATCAGGATATTTTGCTTTTACATCTTTCAATTTTTGAATAACGCCCTTAGAATGCCCGTGTGCCGTGTCAATAGTAATCACATCCACTCCGGCTTTGACCAAAGCATCTACTCGCTTAATAGTATCCATGGTAACCCCAACTGCTGCACCAACCCTCAATCGTCCATGCTCATCTTTACACGCATTTGGAAAATTTTTGAATTTCTGAATATCCTTAAATGTAATCAGACCGGTTAAATAACCCTGTTTATCTACAACTGGAAGTTTCTCAATTTTATAATCTTGCAGGATTTCTTCTGCTTGCTTCAAGGTTGTACCCTCAGGTGCCGTAATCAGATTTTCACTGGTCATCACATCCTTTACAGGACGTTTCATGTCTTTTTGAAAACGAAGATCACGGTTGGTAATAATCCCTACCAATTTTCGGTCTGATGAGATAACCGGAATTCCACCGATCTTATAATCTTTCATAATTAGAAAGGCATCTGAAACTAAGGCATTTACATCAAGGGTTACCGGATCCTGAATAATCCCACTTTCAGAACGCTTTACCTTACGCACCTCTTCTGCCTGCTGCGCAATACTCATATTTTTATGAAGCATGCCTATTCCACCGGCCTGAGCAATTGCAATTGCAAGACCTGATTCTGTAACAGTATCCATAGCTGCCGAAGCAATAGGAATATTCAGTTTTATTTTACGAGTAAAATAAGTGCTGGTATCAACATCACGCGGTAAAACTTCGGAATAAGCTGGGATTAATAGTACGTCGTCATAGGTTAGGCCTTCTGCGACGAATTTTTCTGGGTCTAGATGCATAGCAAATAATTGAGGGGTTATTACTTGCCAGGCAAATATAGAAATAAATATTGAAAATCCGAATTAGGATTTGAACTAGAAAGTATACTATCTAATTCGAAGCTTTTAAAACGGGCTTAGGAATCAGTTATCCTATCATCATTTCTTTCCAACAATCACTTTTTCAAAAGAATTGAAATTTAAATATTGATTAGCAAGTGCTTGTAATTCGTCAGGGCCAATATTTCTTACTGTATTGATATAATTCTTATAATAACCATAGTCGAGGCCTGAGAAATAAACATTTTTAAATTTATCTGCATGAGATAGTGCATTTTCTAAACTTCCTAGCATTGAACCCAGCATATAATTCCTTACCAGAGCCAATTCACCTTCAGATACAGGCTGCTCTTTTAAAAGTGTAATCTCTTTTTCTATTTCAGTTAATGTAGCAGAACAAACCTCAGCACCCACCTCTGATGCAATAAAAAAGTATCCCGTATTTTTCAATGAAACCAATGCAGAACCAATACCATAGGTAAATCCCTTATCTTCACGGATATTGGCCATTAATCTAGAACCAAAATATCCTCCAAAAATTGTATTTAAAACCTGTAGCCCTGGAAAATCAGCATGTTTCCGGTTAATTGATACTTGTCCAATTCGGATGGCAGATTGTAAGGCATCTGCCCTTTCCAGAAAATGCTCTTGGCCAGAACCCATAGTAAATTTGAATTCATTCTCCTTTACATCAATTGAATTATTCCAATCGCTTCCAAAGTACTTGTCTATAAGTGTAATCGTATCCTCATTCACCTTCCCTGAAATGATAACTGTGCAATTTTTAGGCTGGTATGCCAACTTAAAATAGGTATTTAACTGATCTCTACTCAACTTGTCATAATCGGCAGCTGCAATATCATAGCCATACAGCGTATCACCAAACAAAACATGGCTAAATGTTTTACGGCTTAAAAAATCGTTTTTTTCCAAACTTACACTCAGCTTTTGCTTTTGATTGCGTATCAGGGTATCGAGTTCAACTTGCGGAAAGATTGAATCTGAAATAATAGCCTTTACAATGGGTAAGGTATTTGCTAGATGCTTATTTAACGTAAATAAGGTTACCGTTGAATGATCATTGGCATATTCAGTTTGAAGAAATGCGCCATAATAATCAATTTTATCAGCAATTTGGGTTGAACTAAGCTCTGAAGTACCATCATTCAACATGGTATTGGTAGCGAATGTTTGTAGTGGTTTAGCAGAATCGTAATCAGTATTAGAGAAGATAAATTCTATGCGCACAAGATCTTGCTCTCCCCCATCAATACTGAATAGTTTTAATCCATTAGCCAGTACCAGAGGTTTAGCCCTGATCAGCTCTATATTCTCAACTTCACCATAAACCGGTGCAAGTGCTCTATCAATCATATTAATTAGCTAAATAGTATAAAGTAGATGAATTTTCTTTCCGGAATATCTGTTTTGCCTGCGAACGAATTTCTTCAGAATTTACATCCAAGTACTTTTGCGTTTCTAAATTCAATTCATTGGCATCTCCAAGCAGTTCAAAATAGGCAAGGTTCATTGCTTTGTCAAGCAGACTCATTTCAGAAAAGACCATAGTCGATTCCATTTTGTTTTTAACCTTAGTCAACTCCGCGTCGGGTACTAATTCGGTGCTTATCCTATCCAACTCCTCCCATATTGCTGCCTCAGCAACTTCCATAGATATTCCCGGAAGGGGCTTTCCTTCAACAACAAACAATCCAGCATCCAGACTACCTGTGAGATAAGCATTAATATCACTAAACAACTTTCTGTCTTTCAATAAATTACGAAACAATCTTGAGGAATTACCTCTTGAAAGAATATCTGAAATGAGATCAGCCGCGTAATAACCTTGTTCGATTCGTGCAGGCATATGAAACACCTTATATAGTGCATCTAAAGGCACATTCGCTTGAAAGGTCTCTTTTCTTTCGTCGGTCTGATCGTCTTCTTTAGGCAATAATCGGGGCAGTTTCTGACCTGCAGGAATAGTACCAAACCATTTTTCAGAAAGCCTTTTTACTTCTTCAAGTTTCACATCCCCACCCACTACCATAATGGCATTTGAAGGATTATAGTGACGGTTAAAAAAGGCCTTAACATCCTTAATATATGCATTTTCTATGTGATCAAGCGACTTACCAATAGTTGCCCATTGATAAGGATGCTGCTTATAAGCCATTGGCCTTAATTTAAGCCATACATCACCATAAGGTTGGTTTAGATACCGTTGTTTAAACTCTTCGCATACCACATTTCGTTGTACTTCCAAGCTTTTTTCAGAAAAAGCAAGGCTTAGCATTCTGTCGCTTTCCAGCCAAAAGGCAGTTTCAAGGTTTACAGAAGGAAGCGTAATGTAATAATTGGTAATGTCATTGCTTGTGAAGGCATTATTCTCACCCCCCACACGCTGTAATGGTTCATCATAGGATGGAATATTGACAGAGCCCCCAAACATGAGATGTTCAAACAAATGGGCAAAGCCAGTTTGATCAGGATGTTCATCTCGGGCACCAACATCATACAGAATATTTACAACCGCCATTGGGGTTGTGGGGTCTTCATGTACTAGTACTTTAAGGCCATTTGCAAGAGTAAAGCGTTCGAAAGAAACCATAGATTGGATCAAAATTAGAAAAACAAATTTACGCTTTTTTTGAACTAGATTAAACGATTATTAAGGTAAAAAGTACAGAAACTAGGTTGATTTGCCTGCAGATTGACTAAGAATGATTTGCGGATTGTCATATTCTCTAACCCGATATCTATCGGCTTACTAATTCTATTATCTTTGAGTATGATTTTTTCCGATCTGCTTTCAAGGGCTCAGGATTTTGAATTTCTTTCTGCTGAAGAAGGTTTATTCCTTTTCAAAAATGCATCAACTTCTGACTTGATGTATACCGCCAATGAGCTTCGTAAAAAGCAGGTTCCGCACAATAAAGTAACCTGGATCATTGACCGAAATGTAAATACGACCAATGTTTGTATTGCTAATTGTAAATTCTGCAATTTTTTCAGAAGGCCTGGTCATGATGAAAGTTATATCACTGATATTGAAACTTATAAAATCAAGATCGAAGAAACCTTTCGTTTCGGCGGCGATCAGCTTTTATTACAGGGCGGACATCATCCTGACCTGGGTTTGCAATTCTATGTTGATCTTTTCAAACAACTCAAGCAATTATATCCTACCCTTAAATTACACTCTTTAGGTCCGCCTGAAATTGCCCATATCGCTAAACTCGAAGGCATTAGTCATACCGAGGTATTAAAAGCTTTAATGACCGCAGGGCTTGATTCATTACCCGGTGCAGGGGCAGAGATATTGAACGATAGGGTACGGAGATTGATCTCAAAAGGAAAATGTGGCGGACAAGAATGGCTGGATGTGATGCGTGCTGCGCACCAGTTAGGTTTGACCACCTCAGCAACCATGATGTTTGGGCATGTTGAAACACTGGAAGAACGTTTTGAGCATTTAGTTTGGCTGCGCGAAGTACAGGCAGAAAAACCGGTCGATTCTAAAGGATTTATCGCCTTTATTCCATGGCCTTTTCAGGATGATGGTACACTGCTAAAGAAAGTAAGAGGTATCACTAATCAGGTAACGGCAGACGAATATATCCGGATGATTGCATTGAGCCGTATCATGCTGCCTAATGTGAAAAATATTCAGGCATCCTGGTTAACGATTGGGAAGCAGGTTGCCCAGATCTGTTTGCATGCCGGAGCCAACGATTTTGGCTCGATCATGATCGAAGAAAATGTAGTATCAGCTGCAGGTGCCCCACACCGATTTACCTCCCAAGGCATCCAGGATTCGATACGCGAAGCAGGCTTTGAACCTCAGCTCAGAACACAGCAATACCAGTTCAGAGATTTGCCTGAATTGACTGAACAGCAGGTGAT
>CAMDQV010000179.1 GCA_945906015.1 Pedobacter schmidteae
GAATACAAACTACTTTGGCATTCGGAAAATTTGTGATGCAGCATGAGGCTTTTGTATCCGGGAATTTTGATACTCATTTTGTAAGCAACTATTTTGTTCCTGAACACTTATTGGTACAGGAAGATGAAGATGAAGCTATGATAGCTGCACTGATAGGTTCAAATTTCATGAATTCACACAGCCAATCAGTAACCCTTGATCAAAATATTGGGATTCAATCTGAATGGAAAAAGAATAGAAAAGAATATTAACATCTAAAAAATATGTTTACAGGTATAATTGAGACTATCGGTCGTGTAATAGAATTAAAAAAAGATCAAGATAATTTACATCTTATGATCGAATCGGATATCTCAAATGAACTTAAAATAGATCAATCTGTTGCTCATAACGGTGTTTGTTTGACTGTTGTTGCCATAACAGATGGCACCCATACCGTAACGGCTGTTGCAGAAACTCTGAGTAAATCTAATCTTGGCAAACTTAAAACAGGAGACCTGATTAATCTTGAAAGATGCATGCAAATGAATGGCCGACTCGACGGGCATATTGTACAAGGGCATGTAGATCAGACAGGAATCTGTACCGAAGTAAATGAATTAGCAGGAAGCTGGGAATATACATTCAGTTATGAACCGTCAGCAGGTAATGTTACCGTTGAAAAAGGTTCTATTTGCATCAATGGAATCAGTCTGACCGTAGTAAATTCCCGAGATAATGCCTTTTCTGTAGCCATCATCCCTTATACTTATGAGCATACCAATATGCAGGAGCTGAAAAAGGGCGATATTATAAATTTGGAGTTTGATATTATTGGGAAGTATGTGGCACGTTTAATGAAGCAGTAGATTTCATAGCAGCACTTTTTGAGTATTGAGTAGTGAGTATTGCGTATTGAGATTAGAGTATTTGGAAATTATTTTTTAATAATAAAATTGCGGATTACGAATTACAGATTACGAATTACCAATTACGAAGCACTAACTAACTAACTAACTACTAACCAACTGACAACAGACAACTGATAACTGGAAACTCCTCATCTACTCTATTGCCTTCCCCTTCATCGCAGTAGATATCGCCGTATTCATCAGCCGTTCGGCAAAAGGTCGAGTAAACTCATTCAGCTCATCAATACTTTTCAAGATTAGATCTTTATCGCCAGAGCCTAACGCATTTTTGAGAGATTGAATCAAATTTTGAGTATCGGCAATTTCAGTTTCAGAGACTTGTTCTGTGTTTTTAGCTAAAAAACGTTCAACAATATAAACCATTTGTTCACCTTCTGTGCGGGCTTCTATCAGCATTCTTTTGCTGACATCCTCTTTTGCATTTTCGACACTATCAATCAGCATTTTCTCAACTTGCTCATCCGTTAAGCCATAGCTTGGTTTTACTTCAACTTCCTGCTTTACGCCAGATCGCAATTCTACGGCTTCAACCGTTAGTATACCATCAGCGTTTAGCTTAAAGTTAATATCCACCTTTGGAAAACCTGCGGGCATCGCCGGAATTCCTTTGAGGTCAAATTCTGCCAACTTCCGGTTTTCGCTCACCAAGTCGCGCTCACCCTGATATACAGAAATTTTCATATTAACCTGCCCATCGATGGATGTAGTATATTGCCGCCCTGCTTTTGTTGGCACTTTTGCATTTCTGGGGATAATCACATCCATGAGTCCACCCATGGTTTCTATACCTAAAGAGAGTGGAGTAACATCGAGCAATAAAATATCTTTTCTGTTTCCGGCTAAAATATCAGATTGAATTGCAGCACCTAAGGCAACAACCTGATCAGGATTGATCTGATCATGCACTTCCCTTTGAAAAAATTGGGCCACCTGCAATTTTACCAGTGGAGTTCGTGTTGATCCACCAACCATGACCACTTCTTGAATATCAGTAATACCCAATCCTGCATCCTTCAATGCATTTTTGCAACATTGTATGGTCTGATTAACTTTTGAAGATATGAGTTCTTCAAACTTCAATTTAGTAATCGCACATGGAATATCTCCAACAAATCCGTTGAATATATTTTGTGTGGTCAATGCTTTTTTGGCTTCTTCTGCCTTGAGGCGTAAAGCTTGATTCAAGGAAGAATCGCTTATAATATTCTGAAGTTGATTTTGTTCTGCCCAATAGTTTACTATTGCCTGATCAAAATCATCACCTCCTAAAAATGTATCTCCATTAGTGGAGAGCACTTCAAAAATTCCATTCTGTATCTTTAAAATTGAAACGTCAAATGTGCCTCCGCCAAGGTCATAAACGGCAATGACCTTTTCCTCTTCGGGATCAAGGCCAATACCATAGGCTAAACTGGCTGCTGTTGGTTCATTCACAATCCTAAGAACATCCAATCCGGCAAGTTTTCCGGCATCGCGTGTTGCCTGACGCTGGCTATCATTAAAATAGGCTGGAACAGTAATAACAGCTCTATTAACCGCTGTTTTGAGTGCATGCTCTGCTCTTTCTTTTAACTCTTTAAGAATCATTCCGGAAAGCTCAATGGGCGAATAATATTTATCAGCAACATTGATCTTGACCAGACTTTCGCTGTCGTCGTCAATAATTTTGTATGAAAACAAACTGCTATGTGCTTCAATATCCTGATAAGACCGGCCTAATAAGCGTTTGACAGAAAAGATGGTATTTTGGGGATCTGAAATCAAAAATTCTTTTGCTTCATTTCCAACCACCACGCTTCCATCAGGCTGAAAATGAATGACAGAGGGCACTAGTAATCCCTTACCCGTATCATTAATAACCTGCGGATTACCCTCGGGGTTAATAAATGCTACCAGACTATTGGTTGTACCCAGATCTATCCCAACAATTAACTCCTCTTTCTGTATAGATCCAGTTGCAATATTAATAGATACTTTAGCCATAAACAATTTCAACAAGCCGCAAAGGTAGGGAGTTTAGTTTCAATACCGAACTATTACAGCTTATTTGAGATTTTATTACAATCTGATTAGTTTTTGACGGGGAAATAAGCAGAAAAAATAGTAAATTTAAAAAAACAAATAGGCCTGTTTATGAAATCATTACTGATCAATTACCTTGAATATAATCAATGGGCAAATGAAAAATTGTGCAAATATCTGGCAGGAATTGACGAACTGGATATAGCTGTCAATAAACAAAATGAATACATGACTATCAAAAAGATAATCATGCACATTGCTGATGGCGAACAGACATGGCTAGCAAGACTTAACGGACAAAATATTCCTCACATGCACAACCTTGACATCGGAGGAAACCTAACTAGTATTTGTGGGCTTGTCAGAAAAAATTCGAGTGATTTTATTGATTTTGCAAGTTCTCAAGATGAAAAATTTTTCAGTTCAGGCACTGATTATATAAACCTAAAGGGTAAAAAATTTAGTCAAAACAATGCGGAAATCATTCTCCATTGCATGAATCATTCAACATTTCACCGAGGACAGCTGATCTCCATGTTAAGGCATGTGGGATACACTGACCAGTCGGCAAGTGATTTCATACTATTTTTAAGGGAAAAAAGCCTTCAGATGGCTGAATAATGGATTTAAAACTATTGATTTCCAGTTCTATGCAGAAAATTTCTCCTCGCATCAACAATTCAAAATGAGTGAAAGAAAGGTTTTGCTTTTCGAAATGATAATGAAAAAACCAGTTCCATTCAATAGATTTCTCCTCGCATCAACTTTATTCGATTAAGTAAAGGAAATGCTTTGCTCGTCGAAATGACGAGAACTCATGAAATTTCACGTCATTTCGACGGAGGCACGACGAGAAATCTGTGGAGTTAAATGCCCCTCATTCAATTAAAAATAAAAGGAAATTTTCAAATTTAAAACCCAGCCCGAGTCAACAGATTTATCTTCGCCTAAACTTTATTCTTTACAGGAAAAATGTCTCGCTAATCGAAATGGTGCGAATTAATTTTTACTATTGACTTCTGCATTAAATTTACTGATAATCAATATTATACAAACATTAGACGACCATCCCCTCTAACGGTTAAACGCCAATCTTTTTCCAAAAATTCCATCCTTAATCATCCCATCTTCATACACCAGATTACCTGAGACAATAGTGCTAATCACGGTTGAACCAAATACTTCTCCTTCAAATGGACTCCAGCCACATTTTGCTAAAATATTTTTACTGCTAACCACATAAGGTTTATTCAAGTCGACCAACACCAGATCAGCCCAATAACCCTCTCGAATAAAACCCCGTTTATCTACTTGAAAACAGATTGCCGGACTATGTGCCATTTTTTCTACTATCTTCTCTAAGCTGATCTTTCCTCTTTTATAAAATTCAATCATTGCAATTAATGCATGCTGTACAAGCGGGCCACCAGAAGGCGCTTTACTAAACGGCTGTGATTTTTCCTCAATTGTATGAGGCGCATGGTCGGTAGCAATAATATCAATCCGGTTGTTTAATACCGCCTGGAAAATTGCTTCCCGATCTGTAGAAGTTTTAATAGCAGGATTCCATTTAATCCAGTTTCCTTTTTTTTCATAGTCTGTATCAGAGAACCATAAATGATGAATACAAGCTTCAGCAGTAATCCTCTTTTTATTCAGAGGTAAAGTATTATCGAATAATGCGGTTTCGATGGCAGTAGATATATGAAGAATATGTAATCGAGTATCGTACTTTTTAGCAAGCCCAACTGCAAAAGAAGAAGAAATATAACAAGCTTCAGCATTACGTATCATGGGATGCATTTCCGGACTTAAATTATCACCATATTGCTGTCTAAAACGTTCTGTATTTGAACGTATGGTGGCCTCATCCTCACAATGGGTGGCAACAAGTATGGGCGCCTGACTGAAAATCCCTTCCAAAGTCTTTTCATTATCTACTAGCATGTTACCTGTAGAAGATCCCATAAATACTTTAATCCCGCAAACATTATTAGGGTCGGTTTTTAACACTTCGTCCAAGTTATCATTGCCAGCACCCATAAAAAAGGAGTAATTGGCTGCTGAGCTGCGCGCTCCAATGGCATATTTGTCTGCTAATAATTCTTGAGTTAGGGTATTCGGGACTGTATTAGGCATTTCCATGAAAGA
>CAMDQV010000180.1 GCA_945906015.1 Pedobacter schmidteae
ACAGCAATATTTTCTATTTTGAATGCACCCTTTTCATCTGTAATGGAACCATTGGTAGTTTTTACTGAACCTGCACGGCCCATTGAAACAGTAGCATAATCAATTGGCTTATTGCTAAATGAATCAAGGATAATACCAGAAATTCTTCCTGTTACAGAAGGTGCTGCTGCGCCGCCCATTCCTTGAGCTGAAGCAAAAGATACCCCTGTGAATAAAGCAATAAGTACTAAAAAATATTTCATGTAATTGGTTTTTTTGAAATTAGTCTCAAAACTACGGAGTATGTTACAGCAATGCAGGCTTAAATTGTTAATTGAAAGTAAAATCAATTTACAATCGAAAAGCTCCTAGCTATAATCCGACAAATGAAGGATATACTTTAAGGCTTTTGAAAGATGCCTGGATAACAAAGTAGGATAGAACTATAGCCTACCCTTGTCTGTTTTAAAAATCTAGATTACGATATTAATGATTTTCCCCTTTACAAAAATAATTTTCTTTGGAGTTTTGTCTTCTAAATATTTCTGCAGATCAGTATTTGCCATTACAATTGCTTCAACTTCTGCCTGACTTAAGCTAAGTGAAATGTTTAGGTTCATTCTGGTTTTTCCATTCACAGAAACCGGGTAAGAGAATTCATTCTCAACCAGATATTCTGGATTAAACACAGGATAAGGAGCTAAAGATAGTGCTCCAGGTACATTGCCAAGCAAAGTCCATAGCTCTTCAGAAATATGAGGGGCATACGAAGAAAGAACAATAACCAGATCCTGAACGATCTTTCTCTTATTACATTTAAGATCTGTTAATTCATTTATACAGATCATAAAACTAGATACAGATGTATTGAATGAAAAGCGTTCAATATCTTCTTCAACCTTACGGATGATCTTGTGCAGTGCTTTATATTCTGCCTTTGAGGGATCCTCATCAGACACCTTAAAATTAAACTCATCGTCATGGGATAGCTTCCAGAATTTGCGAAGGAATTTAAAAACCCCTTCAATTCCATTCGTGTTCCATGGCTTACTTTGCTCTAGCGGACCCAAGAACATTTCATACATCCTTAGGGTGTCGGCTCCATAACGTTCTATAATATCATCCGGACTTACGACATTGAATTTAGATTTCGACATCTTTTCAACTTCGACACCGCAAATATATTTATCATTTTCGAGTATGAATTCGGCATCAGCAAATTCGGATCTGAATACTTTAAATTTTTCGAGGTCAAGAATTTCATTGAACACGATATTTACATCAACATGAAGTGCTGAAGTGGTATATTGAGATTTCAGTCCATGAGATACAAATGTATTTGTTCCACGCCCATCTTCATCAATGATCCGATAAACAAAATTAGACCTTCCCTGAATCATTCCCTGATTGATCAATTTTTTGAATGGTTCTTCTTCTACAACATAGCCCAGATCTTTCAAAAATTTATTCCAGAAACGACTGTATAACAGGTGACCGGTAGCATGCTCTGATCCGCCAATATAAAGATCAACGTCTTTCCAGTATGAAATAGCATCAGCAGGAGCGAAAACATCCTGCTTTATGTCTTCCTGGGAAGCCATGTAACGATACCAGTACCAGCTTGAACCTGCCCATCCGGGCATAGTGCTCAGCTCATATTCCAGCTCTCCTTTATATTTCCAGCTCTCGGCTCTTCCGAGTGGGGGTTCTCCGCTTTCGGTAGGTAAATATTTATCCACTTCAGGTAAAACAAGTGGAAGATCTTCCATAGCAATAAGTTGCGGAAGTCTGTCTTTGAAATAAACAGGTACTGGTTCTCCCCAATAGCGCTGCCGACCAAAAATAGCATCGCGCAAGCGGTAATTGACTTTTGCTTTACCCGCCCCAAGCTCTTCAAGCTTGGCGATCATCGCTGCCGTTGCTTGCTTATAATTCAAACCATTGATAATTCCTGAATTGATATAAAAACCGTCTTTTGTTGGGTCGGCCTGAATATCTAGATCAAGCTGCGCATCCGAGATGGCTACAATTGGCAAGCCAAATTTAGTAGCAAATAACCAATCACGCTGATCTCCAGAAGGAACGGCCATAACGGCACCGGTTCCATAACCTGCAAGAACATAATCCGCTATCCAGATAGGCACCGGAGCTCCACTGATTGGGTGTTTGACATAGCTTCCCGTAAATGCACCTGAAACAGTCTTTGTGTCGGCCATACGGTCAAGTTCGGTCTTCTTTTTAGTTTGATCGATATAGTTCTGAATTTCTTCAATATGATCTGGAGTAGTTAAACCTTCAACAAGCTCATGCTCTGGAGCCAGAACAAGAAAAGTAGCACCATAAAGTGTATCCACACGGGTAGTGAACACTTCAATAAATGCTCCCGAATTTAATCCGAATCGCACCAGTGCACCAACACTCTTACCGATCCAGTTACGCTGCATCTCTTTCAAAGGATCAGGCCAGTCGATATTATCCAATCCCTGGAGTAAACGATCAGCATAAGCCGTAATGCGCATACTCCACTGCATCATTTTCTTTTGTTCAACAGGATACCCTCCACGCTCAGAATAGCCATCCTTGACCTCATCGTTAGCAAGAACAGTTCCCAATGACAGGCACCAGTTTACTGTACTTTCGCGTAAATAGGTAAGTCGGTATTTAAGTAGTTCAGTTTGTTTATCTGTATCCGATTTTAACTTCCATTGTTCAGCCGAAAAATTTTCGGCATCCTCATCAGATACCGCCTTAATACCATGACTGCCTGAATCTTCAAATTTCCTGATCAGTTCTTCAATACTTTCTGCTTTATTACTCTCCAGATTATACCAAGAATTGAATAAAAGCATGAAGATCCACTGGGTCCATTTATAATATCCCGGATCACTGGTTCTAACCTCTCGACTCCAGTCATATGAAAACCCAAGGTTATCCAGCTGCTCACGGTAACGGTTTATATTGGTTTCAGTAGTTATTGCCGGATGTTGACCCGTTTGTATGGCATATTGTTCGGCAGGCAATCCAAAAGAATCGTATCCCATAGGATGCAACACATTAAACCCCTTCAAGCGTTTGTAACGGGAAAAAATATCAGAAGCTATATATCCAAGCGGATGACCGACATGAAGTCCGGCACCCGAAGGATAAGGAAACATATCCAAAACGTAATATTTTGGCTTTTCTGAATTATTATCTACCCTAAAGGTATGATTCATGGCCCAGAATTTTTGCCACCTCTTCTCTATGTCTCTGAATTGATAATCCATCTTGGAACTGAATAAGATGCGAAAATACTAAAATCCGTGGTTTTATGGAACCAATGGAAGCAGCAAATTCCTTTATAACCTTGTTCAAAGGGCAGAAATAAAAATTTAACAAAGTTTAACTGCTAAATAAGACCAGTTAAAAGCATATTATTTACCTTTACACCTAAAATATCTATTTTAGTACCATAAAATTTGCTCATGGAAGAATTTGAAAGAAGTACATCATCAGGAAAAACAAAAACTATTTACGTTTCAACGGTAATCAGCATTGCGCTGGTTTTACTTATGACAGGTCTTCTAGGACTGATTCTGGTTCATGCTAAAAATCTTTCAAAATATGTAAAAGAAAATATAGTCCTTAATATTATTGTTAATGAAGGTGCAAAAGAGGTAGATGTTACTGCGCTACAAAAACAGCTGGATGCTAATCCATATGTACTTAAAACTCAATATGTAAGTAAAGAGTTGGCTGCCAGAAATTTAACAAAAGATCTCGGTGAAGACTTCGTTGATTTTCTAGGATATAACCCCTTATTATCATCCATTGATGTATACTTAAAGGCCGATTACGCTAATAATGCAAGCATTCAGACATTCACGGCTACTATAAATAAAAATCCACTGGTTAAAGAAGTTGTATATCAAAAATCATTGATCGATATGGTTAACCAGAATATAAAGGGAATTGGTTTGGTAATTTTGGCCTTTGCTTCCATATTACTGATCATTGCGGTTGCCCTGATCAATAACACGATTAGACTGGCTATCTACTCACAACGATTCCTGATAAAAAGTATGCAGCTTGTGGGTGCTACCAAAAATTTTATTCGTAAGCCATTTTTAACTTATGGCGTTCTGCATGGATTGATTGGAGGTTTAATTGCAGTTATTTTATTACTTCTCACCCTCTATTTTGCCCAGCAGCAAGTTCCTGAAATGATCATTCTGCGTGATTGGTTTGAATTTAGCCTTGTGTTTACTGGGGTTATTGGAATTGGAGTACTTATTTCAGGCTTAAGTACCTATTTTGCAGTGAGCAAATTTCTTCGTTTAAAAATTTACGACCTTTATAAATAATGGCACAAAAAAATACACCACTAAAAGAAACCCAGCAAGAACCATTTGTATTTGGGAAAAATAATTACAAATTACTGTTTTTAAGTATTGCTATGGTAGTTTTAGGATTTATCCTAATGATCGGCGAGACCGATATCTATGAGTTCAAAAAGATCATTCTGGCCCCAATTATTGTTTTGGCCGGCTTTGCTCTTGGCTTTGTTGCAATCCTGAAAAAACCTACTCAACATAACTAATGACTGTATTTCAGGGCATCATTCTGGCCATAATTGAGGGCCTGACTGAATTTTTACCGGTATCATCTACTGGGCACATGATCATTGGGTCATCTCTGATGGGTATACAATCTGATGAGTTTGTGAAGTTGTTCACCGTTGCTATTCAACTCGGAGCGATATTATCGGTTATTGCCCTTTACTTCAAGCACTTTTTTCAAACCTTTGGGTTCTACTTTAAACTCTTAGTAGCTTTTTTGCCTGCAGTATTTTTCGGATTGCTTCTTAGCGATAAGATCGATCAGCTTATGGAAAGTGCTCTGGGAGTTGCAATTGCTCTACTGTTGGGGGGTATCATCTTGCTATTTGTAGATAAATGGTTTAAAGATGGAGAAATAGACAATCCTGATGACATTTCATATGGCACAGCCTTCAAAATTGGATTGTTCCAATGCCTTTCAATGATACCCGGAACTTCAAGATCTGCTGCAACAATTGTTGGTGGAATGTCGCAGCGTTTATCCAGAAAAGCGGCGGCCGAA
>CAMDQV010000181.1 GCA_945906015.1 Pedobacter schmidteae
AGAATAAGAAGGCCTATGCCATCCGCTGCGGATGGCTTGAACCAGGTGCCGCACCCTACCTAGCCTCATTAAGAATGGATCAGGCTAAAACCTGGGAAGAATTCCGGGAAGCCTGCTCCTACAGTCATATTCCAAGCCTGAATATGGTCTGGGCGGATAAGAAAGGAAATATTGGCTGGCAGGTGGTTGGTTATCAGCCTATTCGAAAAAAATTCAGCGGACTCGTTCCTGTCCCCGGAGATGGTCGATTTGAATGGGAAGGCCGTTTACCAATTAAAGAACGCCCGAATACCTATAATCCGGCAAAAGGATTCTTTGCAACTGCAAATCAGAATCTTACACCTAAGAATTTTAATCGCTGGGATGCAACCGGCTTCGCTTGGGCAGACTCATTCCGAGGAAACCGCATCAATGAGGTTTTGGGTACAGATAAAAAACTAACCATGGATGATATGAAAGCCCTGCAGGTTGATTATCTGTCGATACCTGCAAGAACAATCACTCCTCTGCTTAACAAACTGACTTTTTTAGATAGAAATGCAAATGAGGCAATTGCAATGCTAAAAAACTGGAATTATAAACTTAGACCGAATTCGATTGAAGCTGCAATCTATGTGGCATGGGAAAATCAGATCAAAGCTCAGGCTGCCGCACGATTTATTCCGACCTCAGTTAAAGATTTAATCAGTTTGCAAACCAGTAAGATCATTGATTGGATTATGAATCCCGATAAGAAGTTTGGCAATGATCCCATCGTAGGCAGAAACATCTTTTTACACGAAACCTTTATGGCCGGACTGGATGATTTGCATAAAAAAATTGGTTCTGATATGAGCAAATGGCAATACGGACAGGAAAAATATAAACATACCTATATGGCTCATGCATTGGGGTACCTCGTAAAAGACAGCATAAAAGCAAGCTTAAACCTCGGCCCCCTGCCCCGCGGCGGATATGGCGACACTCCGGGTTCGACCGGCGGAAATTTACTCCAGAATGCCGGAGCTTCCTTCCGCATCATCGTAAATACCGGGAATTGGGATGCAGCAGTAGCGACCAATAGTCCAGGGCAATCGGGTGATCCTACAAGTCCTTTTTACAGAAACCTTTTTGAGCCATGGGCAAAAGATCAGCATTTTCCGATCTACTATTCAAGAGATAAGATTGAGAAAGTAAGCGTAAGTAAGACCTTGCTAAAGCCGGAGTAATGCAACAGTATCAAATTGGAATGATGGCCCGAATGTTGAAAACGGAGCTTCTGATCTCTTTAATGAGGTGCTCGGAGCAGCCGGAAAGTACATCCGTAAAATAATCGGGGTACATTCCCTTTCTAGAAATTCATGCATTGCAATAACGAGTTCATTCAAATTAAAATCGAAATAATGTACACGTTTTTTAAACTACAAAAACTTAGCTTGAAGACACTATGAGCCAATTTATGCTACGAAATATAAAAACTTTTGAAATGATCGGGGTCATAATGCGAATATTCAGTTTTACCCTGGTTAGTTGGCTCGGTCCCGATAGCCCCTTTCTTTTTGTATGGGTTTTTAATACCATAGATGCCATTCTGCTTTCTTGGTGTGCCTTACTCAAAAAGGACCGCGCCTATACCGTATTAAATTTATTTTGGATTATTGTTGGGATTATTGGAATTTTGAGAGTCATTGGCTACATTTAATTTAACCTAAATACCCTATAAAACCGGTCGCTCGGGGGTTAATTAATTAAAAGAATATGAAAAATTTCATTATTTCAGGAATTATTCTCCTGTTAGCTTCCTGCGGACAAAATACAGAGCTTCAGGGTCCGGCTGATCAGATGAGATTTGTGAATTATGTCAAATCGATTCGGGATGCTGTAAATGCTTCAGAAAAGGATAAAGGCATTCGGAGTATTCAGCTCAATAATGGGGTACTTTTAACTAAAGCCTATGTGAAAGACAGTCTGTCTTTAAAATTTGATTCCTGGCATGCCACCTTGGTTGAAATCATCGAAAAGCCGGCTTCCATTGAAATTAATTTGAGTATTCCATTAGATTCTTCTAATAAATCTGCCCAAAAATCAATTATTTTAAGCAGCATGTTGCAAATAAGCAAAAATAAGATGATTCAGGGATTAAAAGTTCGCGATCAGGTAAAAATCAGTGGAAATTTTATTGAAAAAGAAGGATTTATTGATATAGATAATTATAGTGACTATAAATTTTCGAAGAATGTGTTTGATAATCCGGAATTCAAAATTGAATTGCTTAGTATTGAGTATTGAGTACAGAGAATGTTACTCAGCAGCATGTCATCCCTGCCGGCAGGTAAGGCCAATGCATTAGGGGAACTTAGGAATTGAGACCCGATAACTATTGGGTTGACAATAGGAATTTAGAAATAAAAATAAAGAGGAAATTATATACATGGAAAACGTTAAAGTTAAGAACATATCAAGACTAAGCTTTTTAAAAAACACCGGAATTGTAGTAGCAGGATTAACCTTTCTGCCTGGCTTGGTTAGCTCAAAGCTTAGAGATAGCTTATTGAGTACAGGCTTAGCTGCCAGAAAAATCATTGATTACCAGATAATTATCCCATCACTAGTCAGTACTATAGAAAATCAAGCAGCACAACAACTTCAAAAATATCTATCTAAAATATCTGTAAAACCAATTCCAATTGCAGAAGAGGGAAAGACAGTGGTTACCTATGGAATTTATATTGGCGAAACAGAATTTGCCAAGGCAAATGAGATCAATTTCAATCAATTACCTGAAGCAGGTTTTATTAATAAAACTACCGGCAACAATTTTATCATTGTGGGTGGGTCAAAAAAGGGATTGCTTTTTGGAGTTTACGACCTACTGGAAGATTTAGGATTCAGAAAATATGCGAATGAAGATGCTGCAGGTCCGAAGATTAAAGCACTCGAACCGGAACAGGGAATAAAAACATATGAGCCGCTGGTAAAATACAGAACAACGTCCTATAGCCAAATGGCAGATCAGGAATATTCAGACTGGCATAAACTTTCTTCAAGAGATGACTGGGGATTATTTGTACATACATTTAACACGCTTGTGCCGCAACAAATATACGGTAAAACCCATCCTGAGTATTATTCACTGATCGCTGGCAAGCGACAACCAGGCACCCAGCTTTGTCTTTCGAATCCAGAAGTATTGCAAGTACTGATTGAAAGCCTGAAAAATAAGATACAAGAAAAACCGGCTTCTACCTATTGGTCTGTAAGCCAAGATGATAACGACAGATATTGTCAATGCGATGCTTGTAAAGCATTAAATGAAAAATACGGAAAAGTGCCAAGTGGATCTATCATTTACTTTGTGAATCAGGTTGCCAAAGAATTCCCGGATAAAATCATTTCTACCCTGGCCTACTGGTACACCAGGAAGGCTCCTAAAAATATAGAAATTGAGCCGAATGTAAATATTATGCTCTGTAATATTGAAAGTAGAAGGCAAGCACCTGTATTTATTACGGACCCTGCATTTTCAAATGATCTCAGAGATTGGGGAGCACTTTCAAAAGATATCCTTATCTGGGATTATAATATTCAGTTCACCAATTACATTTCACCTTTTCCAAATCTGTATACCTTAAAGCCGAATATTAAATTTTATACCGATAATCAGGTCAAAGGTTTGTTCATGCAGGCAAATGATGAAGCAGCAGCTGAAATGGCATTACTTCGATCCTACCTAATCAGCAAACTCATGTGGAATCCGGATGCAGATGACAAAGCCATAATCAATGAATTCCTTACCGGTTATTTCGGTGCAGCAGCTCCATTTATACTTCAATACATCGAAAGCATGCAAGAATCTTTGGTAAAAAGCGGAATGGCACTCAGTATTTTCGGAGATCCTATCCACGCAAAAAACTCCTATTTGTCTGCAGAAATGATGATGCAGTATAAACTGCTCTTTGATAATGCAGAAAAGGCTGTGATAGCTGATGCAAAATTAATGCAGCGTGTAAGAACAGCACGTCTACCAATTATGTATGCAGAAATTCAGATCGGACGCACCGAAATAGATACAGCAAGAAGCATGTTCCGCAAGGAAATCAATGGCTATATACTTGCAAAACCGGAAATGAAGGCGCTGGTTAACCGTTTTGCTGATATATGTAACCTGAATAAAGTAAAACTAGTACGTGAGCGGGCTGGAACTCCGGAGCATTATCGTGCGTCGTATAACCGCATCTTTAGCAATATGGAGGGAATGATCAAGGTAAAATCATTCAGAAAAAAAATCACTCCGATCACCAGTCCAAACCCAAAATCAAAAGCACTTGAAAGCCTTACCGACGGAGTTTTTGCTTCGTATGAATCGTGGCAGGAAGCTGATCAGAACTGGGTTTATTATACCGGACAACATATGGATTTTATTCTAGATTTGGGCGCATTGATGCCTATAAATTCGGTCAATATGGATTTTCTTAATCCGCAGGCACAACCCAACTGGCATTTGTTTGCACTTCCTAAACATGTAAGCTATTCAATATCTGCTGATGGAAACAATTACTCTGAACCAGTAATGATCATCAATGATAACAACCCAAACCCGCTTGAAAACCCAGAGATCATTAAAATTTTTATCCTCCCTTTTCAAGCAATTATGAAGCCTGGAACAAAGGCTCGATACATCAAAGTTCATGCAGAAAGTTTATTAAAAACTCCTTCATGGCATATCCGATCAGGGCAAGATATTTCTATTTATTGTGATGAAATTGTAGTGAAGTAATTGGTTAAAAAAGACTAGGCCACCGCGGCTATGAGCGGAATGAAATTATGAGTGGAGGTAGCTAAATCCAAACACAGGAAAACTTATATCAATCTTAAACCAATCGTTCATTCACTGAACCTCCGTTCACTTCTCCTCCGCATTGACTGGTGCGGCAATTACAGTCCCAGCCCTCGCAATACCTTTCATAGCAGCAGGCGCAGCGGTGGGATTTTGGTACTTTTTTCCTATAGAAAAAGGACTAGGCCCCCGCGGCTATGAGCGGAATGAA
>CAMDQV010000182.1 GCA_945906015.1 Pedobacter schmidteae
AAAGATGAAGCAAAGATTATCCGAATAAGTTCTGAAATTATTGTGGAACGTGATTCTCAGAAAAATATCATCATCGGCAAAGCTGGCGAAATGCTTAAAAAAGTTGGAACCTACGCCCGCAAAGACATGGAAGAGTTTCTTCAGAAAAAGGTCTTTTTAGAAATGTTTGTTAAAGTAATCCCAGATTGGAGAAACCGGAAAAACTACTTGAAGAGTTTTGGTTATGAGGATTAGTATTGAGACAGGAGTATTGAGATAGGAGTATTGAGTATTGAGACAGGAGTATTGAGTATTGAGACAGGAGATTGGAGCAATTTGGAAATTATTTTTTAATAGTATAATCGGAAAGACTTTTAAAGCAAGAAGCTAATTTTACAAGTTATATTAACTACTAACTACTAACTACTAACTACTAACTACTAACTACTAACCAACTAACCAACTAACCAACACTTTACAATACACCGGGCAAAAATAAAATTTGAATCGTAGTAAATAGTACTAAGTACTAATTACTAAATACTAATAATAATGAGCAATATAGTAGCAATCGTAGGCCGCCCCAATGTAGGTAAGTCGACATTATATAACAGATTAACCGAAACGCGCAAAGCAATAGTTGATGACTACAGCGGAGTAACCCGCGATAGGCACTATGGAGTTGCTGAGTGGACCGACAAACATTTTACCGTTATTGATACTGGTGGATATGTTGCGCACTCTGACGATGTGTTTGAGGCTGCAATACGTGAACAGGTAGTTATCGCCATAGAAGAGGCTACAGTTATTCTCTTTATGGTTGATGTAGTTACAGGCATTACTGACCTTGATGATGATATCGCCAAATTACTCCGCCGTAGTCAGAAGCCAGTTTTTGTGGTTGTTAATAAAGTTGATAATAATCAGCGACTAACAGATGCTAGCACATTTTACAGTTTAGGGCTGGGTGAGATCTATCCGCTATCATCCATGTCAGGTTCTGGTACAGGTGAGCTTCTGGATGAAGTGATCAAACATTTTGAACCAGAAGATGAAGATGAAAATCAACTTCCTAAATATGCGATCGTGGGTAGACCAAATGTTGGTAAATCATCTCTGATCAATGCATTGATAGGGTGTGAAAGAAATATTGTAACGCCAATTGCAGGAACAACCCGCGACTCCATACACATTCATTATAACCAGTTTGGACATGAATTCATGTTGATCGATACTGCCGGACTGCGTAAAAAAACCAAGGTTAAAGAAAATATTGAATTTTACTCGGTGATGCGTACCATTAAAGCACTTGAAGAAGCCGATGTGGTAATCTTGATGATCGATGCTGTCGAAGGTATTGAATCGCAGGATATTAATATATTCCATCTTGCCGAGAAAAATAAAAAAGGGATCGTGATCTTGGTTAATAAATGGGATCTGATTGAAAAAAATACCAAAACAACTGGAATTTTTGAAGAACAAATCTATCAAAAGATAGCTCCGTTTACAGATGTGCCAATCGTATTTACTTCAGTGGTTGAAAAGCAAAGAATTTATAAATCACTTGAAGCTGCATCAAAGGTTTATGAAAATAAACTGAAAAAGATCCCAACATCCAAACTGAATGATGTCATGCTTCCGATTATTGAAAATTTCCCGCCACCTGCTGTAAAAGGAAAGTATGTAAAAATCAAATACATAACACAGATCAATGCATCATCACCCATGTTTGCATTTTTCTGTAACCTGCCGCAATATGTAAAAGAACCGTATAAGCGTTTTATAGAAAATAAAATTCGAGAGAACTTTGATTTTACTGGAGTACCCATTCAAATATTCTTCAGACAGAAATAAAATGAATCGAGAGGTGATGAAAAAAATATTATTTACACTTTACGCAACAGCCATAGTATTCACAGCTTGTACTAGTACAGATCAGCGTGAAATTGACAAGCAGGATTCTATCAAGGAAGCTGCAGCTGCCGACTCGATGCTGAATTCAGCGATTGCGGCTGACTCATTAATTCAGGATACCCTAAGGGTTGACTCAATTATTAGTAAACCTACAGAGTAGAAAATTGAATGAGGATATTGCCATTCAGTACTGAAAGAGAAGATCCATTCTTGGAATTCAGATGTTCATGTACAAATTTAGGCCCCAGAATTAATCCTAGGATCAAAAAACGGAATATCCGGCTTCAATACGTATGATTTTTTTGTTCCGGACATCATCTCAAGGACGACCTCAAATCTGTTCAAAATACTCCTAATCATAAATAGGATAAAAATTCATAAAATATTATTCATAATCATTCTAAACAATTTGATTTTTTAAAGACTAACTCGTATAATTGCAAACTATTTAAATTTAGTCTAAATAAAGTGAAGCATTTTTTTTTGATTTTATCTTCTATTTTTCTGCTCATTTCAGAACTTCAGGCCCAACCATTACGACCTTTAAAACAGGTAAAACTATCTGATAGCACCCTTATTGAAATGCCACAGATCATCATCATTGGCAAAAGAGATGGACTGATCAGCAAAACTCCAGGATCTGTAACCATACTTAATTCAAGAGATATCAAACAATTTGCGCCACTCACATCAAACGAATTATTACGAAAAGTAACCGGGGTTAATGTGGTAGATGAAGAGGGTGCAGGATTAAGACTAAACATCAGTATCCGGGGATTAGATCCAGACAGAAGCCGAAATGTGCTCATGCTTGAAGATGGGGTTCCAATTGCATTAGGCCCCTACGGCGAACCCGAAATGTACTTTACGCCAGCAATAGATAAAATGTCGGGAATAGAGGTTCTTAAAGGTAGCGGACAGATATTGTTCGGTCCGCAAACCATTGGTGGTGTTGTTAACTTTTTCACAGCAGATCCTCCATCATCCGAATCAAGCCGAATCAAATTGACAGGCGCTAAAAAAGGCTATTTTTCTGGATTCGGAACTTACGGGAATACGATCGGCAAGACAGGGTTTATCGTTTCTTATCTGCATAAAAGAGCCGATGATCTGGGTACCACAAGCTTCAGGCTTAATGACCTTTCTGCAAAGATCAAGATTGCACTAAACTCAAATTCAAACTTAGGCATCAAATTGGGTTATTATGATGAAGAATCTAATTCAACCTATATTGGATTAACTCAAAGCATGTACGATCAGGGTGGTCAGGATTTTGTGAGAATGTCGCCAGATGATAATTTACCAATAAAACGCTTTTCTGTAAGCACAACACATCAGCTTCAGATCAGCGAAAATATTAGTTTAAAAACAACAGCTTATGCTTATACAACCAGCCGAAATTGGCAAAGGCAAGACTTTTCATTCAACTCTTCAGCAGCAAACAAAACAGGTGTGATCTGGGGAAACACAAACATAGCAAATGGTGCTGTTTATATGATCAATTCGACAGGGAACCGCAACCGGCAGTTTGAAGTAGCAGGAATTGAACCTCGCTTAAGTATCAATTACAATTTTTTAACTATTAAAAACGAGCTTGAAACAGGGCTCCGCTTTCTGTATGAAAAAGCTGACGAACAGTTCATCATCGGCCAGAATTATAATGCAGCAAGTGGTATCATGCGAGATAATGAAGTTAGGACTGGCAATTCAATCAGTGCTTATGCCCAAAATACATTTAATATTAATTCAAAACTTTCTTTGAAGGCTGGATTAAGAGTAGAAAATTTTGATTACGAGCGTAATATTCTTCGTGGAAGATACCGTATAAATAACATAAATAACGTAATCAGAGATACCAGCATCGTTTCGGATGATAATACCTTGGCCCTGATTCCAGGACTTGGTATCAACTTGGCCCTCAATGAAAAGGTGAATATATTTGCTGGCGTTCACAAAGGCTTTGCTCCACCACGTATCAAAGATGCAATTTCAACGGATGGAATCCCGTATAATCTGGATGCTGAACTAAGCACCAATTATGAATTGGGAACAAGGATGAACTTCGAAAATTATCTAAGTGCAGAGTTCACGGCATTCATACTTGATTTTAAGAACCAGATCATTCCAATTTCAAATTCATCAGGAAATGTGAATGCAACAGGGTTGGTAAATGGCGGTCAAACACTGCATAAAGGAATTGAGGCAGGTATCAAGCTTGATTTTGGTAAAATTTCAGGATCAAAAAACTCGTACACAGTAGAAACTAATTTTACTCTTCAAAATTCCGTTTATAAAAGTAATCGTTTTATATTCATAAATGGAATACCTGTCAACGTTAAGGATAATGCATTACCTTATTCAGCAAATGTTATGGTATGGAATGCATTAGGAATGAATTTACAAAACGGCTTTGGACTTAGGATTGTTGGCAATTATATTGGCTCACAGTACACAGATGAAGTAAATACTACCACGGCGGCGGCAAACGGAAGGATTGGCGAATTAAAAAGCAGATACATTATTGATTTAAATACCTTTTACCGTATTCCAAAAACAAATGCTAACCTGAATATTTCAGTTAAAAACCTAAGCAACAAACGATACATCAGCACACGCAGACCAGAAGGAATTCGCGTAAGCTTACCCAGGCTAGTTACCGCTGGTTTTGAAATTAATTTTTAATCAATTAAAATTTTTCTTTATCTATTCTAAAATTTCAAATCGAGTTTTTTATTTCCAATTAATTATCAGCTATTAGATAATATTCCGATTTTTGTAGTTGAAAAAAATCAAGATGAATAGAACTACTGAACAGGATTCAAATTATACCGATCTCGATAAGATGTCAGTTACAGAATTACTGCATGGCATTAATAAGGAAGATAAAACAGTTCCGCAAGCCATTGAAAAAGTAATTCCCGAAATTGAAAAGCTAGTGAATGTGATCGTTGAGAAGATAAGCAAGGGAGGTCGTCTATTTTATATAGGTGCCGGCACAAGCGGTCGCCTTGGTATTCTGGATGCATCTGAATGCCCTCCAACTTATGGTGTTCCATTTGATATGGTTGTTGGTATCATTG
>CAMDQV010000183.1 GCA_945906015.1 Pedobacter schmidteae
AAAGCAAATCAACTGTTACATCAGATTTCCCTTTTACTTTAATTATTTCCTTAATTACTTTCATATCCTCCCATTTCTCCTGGTATTGATATTGCCGCAGATTATTCGGATTCAAAGCGTAAACATACAGATCCTCACTATCGGTACCAAAAATGGTTAAACCCCAGGCGCCGTATTCATTATGCCCAATTGAAATTCCCGGAATTTCGGGCTCTCCACCTCCTATAACATTCCACCCCGGTGCCACCAAGTGGCTCATGTAACGAAGTGAAGGGACAGATACCGTGCGGTGCGGGTCATTGGCCATAAAGGCAGCTCCTTCGGCCATTTTATTGCCTCCCACGACCCAGTTATTGCTCCCAATAGAAAGTTTATCATCCATTGATTCATCTGCTGGAAGCATATTCAGACTGATTTTCTGTTCCTTATTTACGCGATATTCTGCCTGAATATCTTCCGGTTCAAATTTTACTGTCGCCCTGAAAGCATTGTACAATTCCAGAATATCATCAAATAATAATTCTTTATTGATCGCAGGATCAAGATCTATATCAGGAACCTGTGGATGAAAGGAGGAAAGCTCCTTCACTTTTTCAGAACCTAGTCTGGCAACTGCGCGGCCAGTCTTTAGTTCTACTCCGATATTTCCCAGCAAACCCTGATGTCGTGAAATCACTACCTCAGGTGTCCATTTGCCGGGTTTTATGTTTAGGAGTTTGAATTCTATAGGTAATTTTTCAGGCGTTTTAAGGATTTCATCGATGAAGGCATTCACCCCATCGCTATAAGCAGTTATGATCTCTTCACCATCATTATGATAATGATTCATTTCCTGCTTCATATCTCCTCTGAACTTAAATAATCGGGAACCTATATCCCGCTTAACTTCTCGTTGCCCAAGAATTTCTGCGACAGTTCCGGTAGCCTGTCTTCTCCATATTTCGAATTGAAACAGCCGGTCTTTGGCTGCTGCATATCCCTGGGCAAAGAACAGATCATGCTGATTTTTTGCATAAATATGATTCACTCCCCATTCATCTCGGATTATTTCAACAGGTTCTTTCAAACCACTAAGAGATAAATTATCAAAGTCAGATTTGTTGCAAGAAATAAGAAACGTTCCGATCAGAATGAAGAGTGTAAACCTCAGAAACTTTTGGTTTACATGATTGAATGATCTTTGAGTATGAACAGGCATAGATTTAAGATTAGGTTTCGAATCTGATTTGTTTCAAAGTTTTCTATAATATCAGAATTTTAGGGCGATAAAAGCAAATATTAATTGTTTTGTTACCCATAAAAATTATTTAAAATTAATTATTAAGAGATAAACATGGATGATTTTTATAGGCAGAATGATGGGTTTTGTAGGTGGGAGATTATGTATAATAATCCCAATGATCTGGCGATTTGGGTTGAAAAGTGTACAGTGCTCGGCTGGACTTTAAATTTTGCACATAAATAAGCCTTATGGTATTCGAGCAAGGATTCTGAATGCAGAGTGTACTGATTTTGGAACTGCTCCTGAGATAATTCTTCGTGATGATGCTGGAAATGGCGACATCGGCTATACCTGGCCAGTGCAATTGGATTAGAAAAGGGTGCTGGTTGTTTATTATTTTAATACCAAAAATGGAACCAGATCAATTGAAGGTACTATTTTGAAATCAAATAATAGATGATTTATAGCATTAAAAAGAAAGGTCATTAAAATCAAATTTACCAGGAGGTATTTTTAAATAACTCCTGGTAAATTAAATCTAATTTTATTTAAAATTATCTACCTCTCTATAGGCTTTAATTAGGGCAAGCTCTCCATTTTTTCCAGGAAGCGAATTACCATGCTCCATACCAAGAACGCCTTTATAGCCTTTACTATCTAGGTATTTAAATAAATTACGGTAATTGATTTCGCCGGTTGTAGGTTCTTTTCTACCCGGGTTGTCTCCAATTTGAATGTAGGCTATCTCATCCCAACATTTTTCCATAGTAGAGATCAAATTCCCTTCGTTTTTCTGCATATGATAAATATCATATAGAATCTTGCATGAAGGACTATTTACACCCTTACAGATCAGATGAGTTTGATCAGCATTGCGCAAGAATAGGTTAGGGGTATCGCTCAATGGTTCAAGTACCATGATTAGTCCATGGGGTTCAAAAATTTCGGCTCCACGTCTTAACGCTTCAATCACATTTCCGGTTTGAATTCCTATCGGAAGATTCCGTTCAAAATCTCCCGGAACTACGGTTATCCATTTTGCATTGACGCGTTTTGCAACTTCAACCGCCTGTCGGCAGCCATTTAAGAAAATATCGATATATTCCTTTTTGCCGGCAGCCAGTGTATTAGCTCCATTACCTCCCTTTTCAACTACAAATACACCCATGGTCATGCCTAGTTTTGCCAGGGTTTTGCCAATTTCTTCCTGCAAAGCAAGAGGGCGTTTTACGAGGCCATTGTCTTCAATACTTCTAAAGCCCTGATCATGCATGAACATGATTTGATCAATGAAATTATCGCCGGCATGAGCTGCGAACATTCCTACATGTGGAGCATAGTCTAAATTAAAGGTTTTTTCTGCCTTCGCTGGCTTGCCTAAATTTGATCCAAACGCAGCGCTTCCCCCAGCTAGGGAAAGTCCAAATAAGGTCGAGCTTTTTATGAATTCACTTCTTTTCATATCGTTTTTATTTTTAATGAATAGATGATAGTATTAAATTACCTTAGTTACTCCTGGAATTGCAAATGGATAATTGCCGTTTGCATCAGGTAATACTTTTGGCATGGCATCCCATGCTAAGCGTTCCGGAAACAGACTGATTGGAGAGTTTAATGCATCATCCCATTTAATGATATCGCCTGAGTATGTAGCATAACGACCCATAATTGCAGTCATCGTGCTTTTTGCAGCATTTTCAGCATCAGCGAACTTGTATTCATTAGCAGTAATTGCCGCAAATAGTTCATCATGCTCGGTTTGATACGGATTTGCATCATTTTTTCCTTCATAATTTACCAAAACCTTGCCTTTATGATCCCAGATTTTACCTTTATTATTAGAGTCAAAAAATACTTTTCCTTTTGTTCCTTGGAAAGATTCATCTACTCTGTTTGCTCCACCTGTAAAATGACGGCACTGACTTGATATAATAGATCCATCTTCATAAACAAATTCAACAGAATGGTTGTCATAGATTTCACCATGCTCTTTTCCATTACGCAAGAACCGTCCACCTGCTCCATAAGCAGAGACTGGATATTTATTTTTTACCCAATTGGCTACGTCAATATTATGAACATGCTGTTCAACGATATGATCACCACAAAGCCAGTTGAAATAGTACCAATTTCTCATCTGGTGTTCCATTTCAGTTTGATTAGGCTGGCGAGGATTTACCCAAACGCCGCCACTATTCCAATAAACTTGACCAGAGATCACATCGCCTATATTGCCCTGATGTACACGGTCCATTAATTCGATGTAGTTTTTTTGATAATGACGCTGTAAACCTACTACTACGTTTAATTTTTTACGTTTTGCTTCTTCGGCAGTTGCTAGCACACTACGAATACCTGGTGAATCAGTTGCAACAGGTTTTTCCATGAAAATCTGCTTATTCTGTTTTACGGCTTCCGCAAAGTGTGAAGGTCTGAATCCCGGAGGAGATGCCAGTAAAACTACATCAGCTTCAGCTATTGCTTGTTTAAATCCGTCAAAACTTACAAATTTTTTATCATCAGGAACGCTTACTTTTTCTGCGCCATATTTTGCAAGTAAGGCTTTATGACATTTGTCGAGTTTATCGGGAAATGCATCAGCCATAGCTACCAGTTTTAAATTATACTTTGTGCTCAGCGCCTGAAATGCAGCGCCGGTTCCACGGCCACCGCAACCTATCAGTGCAATTTTTATGGTGTCTGATCCTGATGCATATGCGCCTGCAAGAGGAATATTACTTAGTAAGGCGCCTCCTGTGAGGATGGCTGAGGTTTTTAAAAAATCCCTCCTGTAGTTAGTTCTAGAAATTTCGTTTTTCATTTTTTGGATAATTTGATTTAATAATCAGCTATAGGTTCACGATTGTAATATGTTTGAATTTCTTCTTTGGTTGGGGGTACAAGAGGTCGCACAAGACGGATCCCTACAAATGTACCTCCGGTTAGCCACCAGTTACTTTTTGGTATCTGAGGGTCTATTTTTTTCCACTCCGGATTTGAACCCCTGCGGCTTGCAGACCTAAGATCATTGGCTGAATCTTCATAAGATCCACCACGCACAGCATGCGGGTATAATGTTTCTGCCGGCACTATTGGGTTGAGGGCAGTGGTATTTTTGTATGTATTATACGTATCTGCTTTGTATTGATCAATAGTCCATTCTGTTACATTTCCATGCATATCATATATACCCCATGCATTTGGCTTTTTGCTCCCTATAGGATGTGTTTTGTTATCACTATTAACACTGTACCACGCATATTCATCCAGTTTTGAACCTGCGGAAAAAGAGTAAGGGCTTATAGTTTGAGCTCTGCAGGCATACTCCCATTCGGCTTCGGTTGGCAGTCTGTAAAATATACCTGTTCTGGTGTAAAGCCATTTGCAGAATTGAACAGCAGAGTAATGTGTCATTCCGATAGCTGGAAAACTTTCCTTACCCATGCCCCATGTCATATCCACATAGGGTCTTGTTGGCCGGGTCATGGCATCAACTTCCTGAGTTAAGGGGATTTTACTAAGTCGAATTTCCTGATTTTTATAAACGAATGGTTCAAAAAGATCCCATGTAACTTCATGTTTACCGATCCAAAATGCACTTATTTTTACCGTATGCTGAGGGCCTTCATCTGGGTGTCGCCCAGCTTCATTTTCTGGGCTTCCCATCATAAATTCGCCTGCAGGAATAGCTACCATTTCAAACTTCAGGTCA
>CAMDQV010000184.1 GCA_945906015.1 Pedobacter schmidteae
CGCTCAGCAATATTTATAATTCGTATAAGCAGAAACAGGTAAAGCCCGATAACAAAAAAGCATCCAACAAATCCCCATTCTTCACCAACAGTGCAAAATATAAAGTCTGTACTCTGCTCGGGTACAAAATTATATTTAGTTTGAGTGCCCTGTAGATAACCCTTTCCCAAAATACCTCCAGAGCCAATCGCAATTTTAGATTGATTTAGATTATATCCTATTCCGCGGGGGTCGTTTACTTTTCCAAGAATTACATCTATGCGATTTTTTTGATGAGGTTTTAGGATTTGATTATACGCGTAATCGACTGAAAATATAAACAAGATTGAAAAGAGAACTCCAAATCCCGTTACCTTAATCATTTTTTTACTTTTGCGATAGTAATAGAAAATAATTCCTGCACATACAATAATTCCAGCAAGCACAATATATTTATTGTAAAGAACTGTTAAAACGAAAAGCAAAATTGAAAGACCTTCTATCGCTAGAAAGTATCCTGAAAGTCCTTCACGGTAAAGCAATAGTATCAATGAGCTGAAGGTTAAAGCTGATCCTGCATCCGGTTGCAAGAGTATGAGTGCCGTTGGTAATAGAATGATAAAAGCTGCAACTAACTGTGTCCTAATTTCCTGTACCTTTATTGTTGCTGAACTGAGATACCTAGCAAGGAGAAGGCAGGTAGCAAATTTCGCAAATTCAGAGGGTTGGAGCCTGAAGCTACCTATAGGTATCCAAGCCTGATTGCCACCAACATTCCGTCCAATAAGGAGCACCAGGATAAGCAGAATGATTGTTATTGCATAAAAAATAGGAGAAAAAGTAGTAAAAACCTTGCTGTCAAGCAGGAGTATGGCAAAGCCAACGATTAGGGCAGAAATTATAAAAATCAGTTGTTTGCCATAATTTGTATCTAGATCCAAAATAGTTGGATTCAATGGATCATAAACCGCCGCATGGATATTGAACCATCCAATCACGCATAAAACAATATAGGTTAAGATGACAAACCAATCCACATTAAAAAAGATGCTACGTTGATTATTCATTAGTTTTAATTATTCTGTTTGGTTTTTCACTTATTTTAGTTGTTGAACCGATATTATTGGTTCCAATTTTCTTAGCTGCCGGATAAAATTCTTTTGCGCCTGGTAATAAATTAGCCTGTAGTAAACGGTCTGTATAGGCTTGAGGCCTGCTTATAGTCTTTTTTATATATTTTTCAACCATTAAGCTGGCTATTGGTGCTGACCAAGTTGCACCGAATCCGGCATTTTCAACAATTACAGCTATAGCAATCTTTGGATTATCTCGCGGAGCAAAAGCAACAAATACAGAATGATCTTTTCCATGTGGATTTTGTACAGTTCCGGTCTTACCACACATTTCTATATCTTCGATCTTCGAATACCAGGCGGTACCACTGGGTTGATTTACCACAGCACTCATTCCGTCGATCACTACATTAAAATATTTTGAATCGATACCTGCATTGTTCTTTTGTAGGTATTCCTTTTTAATAACTTTTTTGCTCCCAATGGCCTTGATTAGATGTGGTTTATAAAAAAACCCACGATTGGCTACAATGGCCATTACATTGGCCATTTGTAATGGAGTAATACCCAGTTCTCCTTGTCCGATAGAAAGAGATATGGTATAGGCTGATCCCCATTGGTCATTTTTGAATCGTTTGGTATAAAGCTGATCCGTAGGTAGTAAACCCTTTTGTTCTCCTGGAAGATCAATTCCAAGCGCAGTTCCAATACCAAATGCAGAAACAGCTTTTCTCCATTTTTTAAAACCATTAACTGGGCGCATACCTGCATAATCAATCATTTTGCTATATGCATAGCCATAATAGGTATTGCATGATTCAGTAATAGAGTTTTTAAGGTTGATAGAACCATGTACGTGTGTACACCCCATAAAGCCTTTTCGACCGTAACGATAACCGCCAGGGCAAAGGAAATACGTATTTTCATTGATCAGCCTAAACTGCTGTGCAACCAGCGCATTTACAACTTTAAATATGGATCCTGGAGGGTATTCGGCCTGGATGGGCCGCACAAACATGGGCTTGTACTTATCATTTAATAGAGCCATATAATTGTTTCCGCGCTTTCTTCCAACCATCAGGTTAGGATCATATGCCGGACTGCTTATAAATGATAAAATTTCTCCTGTTGAAGGTTCGATCGCCACGATGCTACCAATTTTATTTTGCATCAGCTGCTCGCCAAATTGTTGAAGTTCTTTATCGAGTGAAGAGATCATATGCTCACCTGATACTGCTACTGTATCATATTTACCATCCGCATAATTCCCTTTGGGTCTGTTCAGTGCATCCACCATGAGGTTTTGAACGCCACGTTGTCCTCTTAATAATTCCTCATATGATTTTTCAATTCCTGTAATGCCGTGATAATCACCCTGACTGTAGAACCCCTTAGATTTTTCGATCACTTTTTGATTTACTTCTCCAATATAACCGAGAAAATGGGCAGCAATACTATCAGGATAGCGGCGAACTGTGCGGTTCTGAACAAAAAAACCTGGAAAATTGCTTAGTTTTTCCTGAAAGGAACCATATATCTGAACGGACAATTGTTTTTCAAATATAGATGCCTTATATGGGGAGTAGTTCCGAGCTTTTTTAAAACGTTTATGAAAGCCGGTAATATCAATTCCGATCAGCTTACAGAATTCAAGTGTGTCGAATGCCTTTACCTCACGGGGGATAATCATTAGGTCGTAAACAGGCTCATTTTGTACCAGGATCTTTTCATATCGGTCTAAAATGACACCTCGCGCAGGGTATATGGGTAAGCGCCTGATTACATTATTCTCTGCAGAAAGAATATATTCATCACTAATCACCTGAATATAAAATAAGCGGATAATCAGAACCACTGTTAAAGCGATAAATATTCCCTGAACTACAAACTTTCTACCAAAAAAACTATTCATTAGCCTTTATGAAATTATGTATTATTCCCGCTTTATCCATTCATGTTCATTGGCTTAATGATATGTGAAAGCATTTTTAGCAAGATTTTTTTATTAACTACAAAAGTAATAAAGAATTGTGTTGAAGCCGGATATTTTTCTGACTCGATATCAATTTTGTGATTCGGATGATCAGTAAGGTTCAAATCTTTATTTTCTGAGCAAATTCAAGAAATATGTGGTTGTAAACTAGTGATATTACCGTACTTTTTTTTGGAAGAAGGCAAATTCTGTGATGAGCATTAGCGAAACTGTGAACAGCGTACTCATTAGTACACGAATTAAGGTATATCCAAATTCTGAAAATTTAAAATTTTCGAAAGTGAACAGAATAAAATGATGAGAGAAGGTCAGAATAAAGGCATAAAAAATAAACCATTGAAAGCCCATGATACTAAGACTCGGTTCAGGTTCATTGTCAAACCCATCTCTTTGAACAGTTAAGTTAATGAATATAATCCTTACAAATGCCAATATTGTACAGGCAGCTGCATTTAGCCCCAGAGAATCATAGTAAAAATCAATAGTTAATCCGGTGAAAAAAGCGAGTAAGAAGAGCAAGGAATTGGGTATTCCAAATGGAAGAACTAGAATAAAAAGTATGTACAGATAGGGTATGCTAAGGTTATAATAGCCAATATTTTTCAGCAGAAATACCTGTATGGCCATCAGTAAAAGAAAACGGATACTATTGCTTATTACTACTCGTCCCATTATTCAATTTTATTTTGAGCTTCTAAAGACAATTGCTGTGCGGATAAAATGTTGTTTATCACATAGACATATCCTAAGGTCGCAAAATCTGTGTCCAATTTTATTTTAATATCAAGTGAGCTGTCGCCTTCCTTGGTTCTGGTTTCTGCTACATAACCAATAGTAGTACCCTGAGGAAACATCGAAAATTCGGATGTAAACACTCTGTTTCCTTTTTTTATATTCAGGTGACTTTGAATATCTTTTAAATAGGCAAATCTGGGATCATAATTCCCTTCTCCCCAAACTAATGAGCCGATACTGCCATTCACATTTGCACTTACTTTTGTTTCAGAATGAAGTAAGGAGCGAATGGTAGAAAAGTTCTCATTTACATTAAATACAATGCCTACAATTCCTTTAGCGGAAGTAACACCCATTCCTTTGGTAATACCATGTTTTGTACCACGGTTGATGGTCAGATAATTATTCTTTTGATGCACGGAGTTATTGATGACTCTAGCAACAGTATAGGTATATTGCTGTTTCAGGGTGGTGTCGCGAACTGCTATTTGTTTAATGCTATCGCTACTAAAGGATGTTGCGAGCTGGTTTCTAAGTATGGCATTTTCTGCGGCTAGGCTGTCATTGGTTTTCCTAAGCGTAAGGTAACTATTAATTTCGTTTATCCGTTCATAAGACCTGCCCACCAGTTGATTTGATGAATTCCAAACACTTGCACGCTGGAAGGAATTATTCGTAATCAGAAGAATTAGCGAAATAGTAAAAAATATGATCAATAGAAAAAATGCGTTGTATTTACTGATGAAAAGCCAGAGGTTACGCATGTTAGGTTATCTGTTGTCTGAGGTCTGTTGTCAGTTATCAGTTGTCTGTTGTCAGTTATCAGTTGTCTGTTGTCTGTTGTCTGAGGTATGAGTTCTGAGGTATGAAGTCTGAGGTATGAAATGAAGCAGAATCTATCCCAATACTTACAACCTACTACTTAAAACTTACTACTTATAACTTATTACTTATCACTTACTACTTACTAAACCTATTGTAATAAAAATTTAAAATTTCCAATATTCTTCAGTGCTATTCCTGTTCCACGAACTACGGCGCGCAATGGATCTTCGGCAACATGAACAGGTAACTTTGTTTTTGAAGATATTCTTTTATCAAGG
>CAMDQV010000185.1 GCA_945906015.1 Pedobacter schmidteae
TGTAAAGATCTTATTCATTTTCTTCTCAACCTCTACCATTAAGTTTTTACGTTTTTCTATTTGGTTTTTTCTGAATGCAGCATCAGCTTCCTGCATTTTTTCCATCTTATTGGCACGTTCCAGCTGTAGGGCATATACTTTTTCCTTCTGCTCAGGAGTTAAATTTAGTTTCTTTTCAAGAGCCTCTGTACTCATTTTTGCACGTTCTTCGGGAGATTTCATCTCACGATGATCTTGAACTGTTTTATCTCCTTTTCTAAGTGGAGCATCTTGCGAATAACCAGCGCCTACTAATCCAATTAATAAACCTGCAATGATCATTATTTTTTTCATATCTATTTGTGTTGGTATATACGCATAGATGATTTTTAAACAATAAGGTTTAATTCCAAATTGTTAAATAATGTTAAGATTTATTTCTATCGAGATTGGAGATTGATTTTTGCATCTGTGATACCATAGTTGTAAGCGTTTCTAAGGTAGGTTCAGGTGCTGGGTCAGGAAAATCTGTGCTGATATATGCTTTTGCTTTCCATATCTCTAAAACATCTTCGCCGGCAATGCTATAGGGCTCATAAATTGGATTGTCTGAGATTAGCTTTAATACCTTATTCTCCTTGAATTTATTGCCAACCCGTTTATATACGATCCCATCACTTTTACTGATTACTACATAGGTGTCGCCAGCCTTAAGTTCATTCCAATTTGTAAGATATTCTCCTACAACCACGGTCCCAGATTGAAGTGGCAGCATAGAATCACCTTTAATTTCAAATGCACGATAGGTTCCCCGTCTAAACATGGGTAGGTGAAATTTAGGAAGTTCAGAAATGTATTCGGGATCGCCATATCCATTAAGATAACCTGCACTAGCTTTTACAGGAACCAGCTCAATGTTTTCTCTATCTTGACTATCAACCGAAATACTGAGTACCCGGATGTTTGCAGGATCGCCTTTTGGTTTCGGTTTCCACTTATCATCAATACGATCATTGATCAGTTCGTCCATAGAAAGCTCGTAAAATTCCGCGAATTTTTTTAGCAATTCATATTTAGGTTCTGCACGGTCCTCTTCATATGCTCCAACTAGGGAGCGTTTAATAACAAGAGTATCTGCGAATTGTTGTTGAGTAAGCCCTTTTTTCTTACGTAGGTACTTCAGATTAGAAGAAATATTTGCCATTTGAAAAATAAATTTGGTAATACTAAAATTATTAGTAAATTTATGCTCATAAAATTAGCAATTATTCTTGAAACTAAAAATTTAATTTTTAATATATGCCGATCCTAATTAAACCAGCTATGAAAACTAAAAAATTCGTTTATTTAGTTACTGACCGTAACCGTACCTGTATTCATGTAGGGATGAGTACTGACCTGATGAAGACCATGAGTTTTTACCTACAGATGCCTAATTTATTTTTTGATTCTGGGCAGCAATTAACCAGACTCGTATATTTTGAAGAATTAAGTTCTGAAGCAGCTGCCCTGGAACGCTTTAATTTAATAAACAAATTTGCACGTATACAAAAGGATAGACTGATCAGATCAGTAAATCCTGATTGGATCGACCTGACTATCGGTTTAGATTTTGAACAGGTATTAGTTTCCGGAATTCAACCGATGCGTGCTTCTTTCAGCAGTTTATCCTGATTATTTTTTAATGAATTTCAGGGCTGCTGAGTTCATGCAATAGCGTTTGCCTCCTTTATCTTTCGGACCATCATCAAATACATGACCCAGGTGTAATCCTGTTTTAGTTTCGATTACTTCATCACGGATCATTCCGTGGCTGTTATCAGTTACTACGGTGATGACACCTGTTTTAATTGCTTTGGTAAAGCTAGGCCAGCCACTGCCTGATTCATATTTATCATCCGAGCTAAATAATGGTTCACCTGTAGCAGCGCTTACATAAATTCCCTTTTGATGATTGTTATTATATGGGTTTTTAAATGGAGGTTCAGTGCCTCTATTTACCATGATTTCAAAAGATAGGGGATTCAAAATCTTTCTCCACTCAGCTTCTGATTTTTGGATAGGGAAACTTAAGACTTTATTATTTTCTTCTTTGATTTTAGATTTATTTTGACCGCAACTGTTGGTCGAAATCATCAATACTAATACGGCAATACTTACTATTATTTTCATGGTATTTTTTCTTTGAACACAAAATACACTGCAATTGTATATTTCCTATTCATGGTTTTTATTTAAAAATCAGTCTGATGGTTTACGAATATGTTAAGGGAATATTTTTTTGTATTTGAATATTAAACAAAGCGATTCTAAAATCGCTTTGTTTAGTTACCATCCAGGTGCTAAGGTTAGCCCAAATACTCCGAGGTTAACATCTTTTCTTTGGAAAGGTATCGCATAATAGGGTTCAAGAACAAAATAGCCGAATACGTTCACTCTTAAAGATACACCGGCGCTCATGGCAGGAACACGTTCAAGGTATCCTCTAGTGCCGCCAACTGAGCGTGGCTCAGATCTGAAGGCAACTTTTGAATCATTATCATATGCTAAGCCCATATCAAAAAATAAATTCAGATCAGAGAATAAGAATTTAGATTCAAATGCGGCTAATTTTTTTGGGCCAGTAAATGGAAGACGTAATTCAAAATTTGCAACGGCAATTCTGGAGCCTACTAACTGATTAATGTCAAATCCGTTGCTTGTTGCAGAACCATTCTTGTAAAAAGAATTAGCATCATATCCACGTATTAAATAGCCATAGCCGGCATACATTTGATAAAGTCTGTTCTCATCACGTCCAAACCGGGTGTAAGTATAAATTCTGGCTGCGATGGTCACTGGTTTAACCCGTACATACCTTCTTCCATCTACAGTCAGTGCATTTAGTTTATAGTCGCCCTGATAGTTTTCCAATCCTACACGGTAACGGAATCCAGAAAGGGGTGAGGTGATGCCTGAAAAGGAATTGTCGCCTACAAATGCCGCATTTAGCTGTATGGTAGTAAATGGGTCAAAGTATACGCCATAGGTTTGAAAAGCTTCATCATTAGAAAGTTTTTCCCGATCAGTACCAACCTGATAGCCTCGGTTATAGTCATAGTAATTGTTAAAACGATCTATCCGGTAACTGTAGCGGGAAATTCCACTTCCGGCTTCAAAACGATGGTTCTTTGAAAATGGATAGGATCCAAAAAATGAAAATTGATCTTCGAATGTGCGGATGATATCGTACCGTTCAATGTATGTTTGTCCGATTCCCGCAATATTTTTAACTGCTGCAGAAAACTGACCTGATACATACGGAATATGAGATCCTACCACACCCCAATTGATCCTGCTTTGTTGATTGACATAGGCTACCTGACCTCCAAAATCATAGATCTCACCATTGACAGCTGCCGTAGCAAAAATCTGATTTCTTCCAAGAATATCACTGAAAACGCCTTGAATACCACTAGATAGTCCGGTTCCAAATCGTCCAGCTGAAGCGCCTACTCCATTACTTGACAGATAATCTAACTTGAATTTAGGCTGATAAGCAATTGTACGGATTGAATCTTTTGGAATTCTTTCGAATCTTTCAAAGTTATCCAGATTGGCATTTATAATGTTCACTCCAACCGATTTGGAAGGGGGCAGTTCAGCAGCATCAAAATTGATATCATCATTTCCAACTATTTCAGGCTTAAAATCTGAGGCTTTAGCATTATATATAGTATATTTTTGAGCCCTGTAATAGGAGTACAAGATGTCGTCCTTATTTGATACACTTAAGGCAGGTGAAAATTCAGTGATACCGCTTATTCCTGTGAAATAATCAGTCAGCTGCTGAACACTTTGTTTCTCTAACGAATACTTGTACAAATTTCTGAAGCCATCTCGGTTTGAAAGGAAGTAAATACTTTTGTTATCTCCAGAATATTGTGGATTCAGGTTGTTAGCACCCTCAAATACTGAAATATTAGTGATTTTCTTACTGGCCACATCAATAACAGCCATATTTAGAGTGATATCTACACTGGTAGATGACTGATCATAGGTTTTGCGATCGGTGCTGAATACAATTGATTTACCGTCTCTTGAATAACTTGGATGATAGTCTGAATATTTGTCATTGGTAAGCTGAGTAAGTAATTTTGTACGCAGGTTAAATTGGTAAAGGTCATTTTGACCTTCATTTAATCCTGAAAAGGCTATATCATTTCCATTTGGAGACCAGGTAATATTGCTAAACTCTTCAACTTTTCCCATGGCCTCGGTAGCTATGACTTTACCATTAGATACATCAATGATCATCAGTTTATTTACGCCTGCGCTAAATATACTGAAAGCAAATTTTCGACTATCTGGCGACCATGCACCTGCAGATTCAATAAAATTATATTCGTCGATATCTCCGCTCTTAGCTTTACTTGATAATTTCCTGATAACTTTTCCAGTTCGTGCATCGGCAAGGAATAGGTCAATACTTAGTAGATCACGTTCTGAGAGGAATGCAACATAATTTCCATCAGGAGAAATTGCAGGAGCAAGATTATAGTTTGTACCACCATTCTTTTCGTCGATGATCTTTTTTCCGATCGGAACCTGAGCAGTATCTTTGAGATAGGGGCGATACGTGTTTTCTATACTTGTTTTCCAGAGGCTTGATAACGTACGGTCATCGTATCCAAACGTACGTCGAATGGCCATTTCATAGCCATACTTCGCGGTCTCTTTAAAGAATGGAACGATAACGGTATCACCATAGGTTGAGCCTATATACGACCAGAAAGCCTGTCCGTAACGATATGGAAAGTATTTATTTGATTCGGTCAGATCCTTTAATGTGGGGATATCTTTATTTAAAAATGCATCACGCATCCACATGGAGGTATAGGCATC
>CAMDQV010000186.1 GCA_945906015.1 Pedobacter schmidteae
TAAACTAATTGATGATCAGTTTTCAAATCGAAATATTGGTGCCTTGATTCTAGGCAGTGATGGTATTTATAACCGCGGTGCAAATCCTCAATATGATAGTAAAAACTTGCGAGCACCAATTTATACCATCGCCCTGGGAGATACTATTGCTAAGCGTGACCCCTTGATTGCAAATGTGAATTATAATGCAATTAGTTATCTGGATAATGATTTTCAAATTGAAATAAGTCTGGAGGCCTATCAGGCAAATGGAAGCGCTTCTGTTTTATCGGTCTCATCTTCTGCTGGGATTGTTTACTCAAAACCGATTTCTATTAATGCTGATGAATTCAGGCAAAATATCGTGTTGACTCTGCCTGCCGAACGTAAAGGTATCCAGCAGTATTCAATCCGCCTGGCACCAGTGGTTAGCGAGTTGTCGGTTGTCAATAACACTCAAACTATCTTTGTGGAGGTGATCGATGGTAAGCAAAAGGTTTTGATCCTCGCAAATTCTCCGCATCCCGATATAACGGCATTAAAACAGGCTATAGAGACCAATAAAAACTATGCAGTTAAAGTTAAACTGGCCTCCGATCTAATTAAATCGGATATTCAGGAGGCAGGGCTCATAATTCTTCATCAGCTGCCTTCAGTAACAAATAATGCACAGGATATTCTGCAGCAAAGTACAAATAAGCCACTTTTATATATTTTAGGCTCACAAAGTAATATTCCGGCTTTTGTATCCACACAATCTGTATTGGGAATTACCAGTTCAGGGGTCATGCAAGAGGTCACTCCAGTACTGAAATCGGATTTTTATGCCTTTACATTATCTGATCTCAATAAATTGAAGATTAGCAACTTCGGGCCATTAATTAGTCCTTTTGGTAATTATGGATTAAAAGGACCAAGTACTGTATTGATTAGCCAACAGATCGGCAAATTAGCCACAGAAAGACCATTACTGGTATTTGGCGACGATAATCAGCGCCGAATCGGTGTTTTAGCAGCTGAGGGCATATGGAAATGGCGACTCGAAGATTTTCAGGAAAATGCCAATCATGATGCCACTAATGAATTGATCCAAAAGACAGTTCAATACCTTTCAACCAGAGAGGATAAGCGAAAATTTCGTGTTTATTCTTCTAAAAATGCTTTTGATGAAAATGAGCAGGTGTTGCTTAATGCCGAGCTATATAATGATACTTATCAGCTGGTTAATACTCCCGATGTGACTATTGCCCTGAAAAGTAAGTCGGGCAAAGGGTATTCCTATCTATTTTCCAGAACCTCCAATTCCTATTTACTCAATGCAGGAATAGTACCGGCAGGTGAATACAGCTATACTGCAAAAACCAATTTAGGTGAGGTATCACATCAGGCAGATGGACAGTTTGTGGTTACCGAGCAGCAGACTGAGTTTAAACAAAGTCTTGCCAATCATCAGTTATTATTTACAATGGCCGAGCAAAATGGCGGTAAAATGCTGTTCCCTAATCAGTTAAACGGCCTCCCCGGCATAATAAGGGCAAATGAAACCGTCAAGACCATTTCCTATGAAGACCGCAAGTATGAGGAATTGATCAATCTTAAATTTTTATTTTTTCTGATAGTTGCGCTACTGAGCATTGAATGGTTTTCAAGAAAGCGGAATGGAGAGGTATGACCAATGAAGGGATTTAATAAGGAAAGAAGTTTTTGAAATTTATTTTAACTCAATTCCCAAAAAATGAACTTTTTTTCTCTTCTTTTGCTGCTTCCTGAATAATCACAAAAACATCCTCATCTTCTTTTTTCATCAGGTATTTTTCGCGGGCAAATTTTTCGAGCTTGCTTTGATCGGTAGTCAGTTCATTCAGATCTTTTACCGCTTTGGCTGATTCAAGGGTATAGAATGCTTTTTCGGCTTCCAGTTTATTCAGCTGGCTACGATATTCGTATTGTGACATCAAATCATTTCGATCAAAAAATAGCATCCAAGTAAGAAATGCAACAAATACAATCAAATATTTATTTCGGATCAGGTCTAAAATTCTATTCATATTATAAAGATAAAACAAAAACACCCTAAGATTAATATTCTTAGGGTGTTTTGCTAATGGGTATTATCAACTTATTAACACCCGCTTATTTAATGTATTTAAAACTCTTACCAAGAAAGCGTGCATTACTGCCCAATTCTTCCTCAATACGAAGTAATTGATTGTATTTTGCGATCCTGTCTGAACGTGATGCAGAACCGGTTTTGATCTGTCCGCAGTTTAATGCAACTGCAAGGTCGGCAATTGTAAAATCTTCTGTTTCGCCAGAGCGGTGACTCATCACGGAGGTATAACCATTGTTTTGAGCTAATGAAACCGCATTGATTGTTTCTGTAAGTGTGCCAATCTGATTTACTTTTACCAAAATTGAATTGGCAGTTTCGCTGTCAATTCCTTGTTGTAATCTTTTTACATTGGTAACAAAGAGGTCATCACCCACTAATTGAACTTTAGAACCAATCTTTTCTGTCAATAATTTCCATCCAGCCCAGTCATCCTCAGCCATACCATCTTCGATTGAGATGATTGGGTATTTTTCTGCTAATTGAGCAAGATAGTCGGCTTGTTCAGCGCTGGTTCTGATAGCACCTTTTTCACCTTCAAATTTGGTGTAATCATACTTACCGTCTTTGTAAAATTCTGAAGCAGCACAGTCAAAAGCTAAAAAAATATCTTTTCCTGCAGTATAGCCAGCTTTTTCAATAGCTAGTAAAATGGTTTCGACGCCATCTTCTGTACCTTCAAATTTAGGAGCAAATCCACCCTCATCACCTACAGCTGTAGAAAGACCACGGTCATGTAATATCTTTTTCAAGGTATGGAACACTTCAGTACCCCAGCGAAGAGCTTCAGAGAAAGAAGAAGCACCAACTGGCATGATCATGAATTCCTGAAAAGCGATCGGAGCATCAGAGTGAGAGCCGCCGTTTACAATATTCATCATTGGAATTGGTAAGGTGTTCGCATTAACACCTCCAATGTAACGGTATAAAGGTTGCCGACTTTCCTGAGCAGCAGCTTTAGCAACTGCTAAAGAAACACCCAAAATGGCATTCGCGCCCAGATTACCTTTGTTCTCAGTACCATCTAATTCAATAAGTAATTGATCAATACTATTTTGTTCAAATACATCAATACCTACAAGTTCTTGAGCAATTTTTTCATTTACATTGGCAACAGCCTTTAAAACGCCTTTGCCTAAATAGACAGCTTTATCACCATCGCGAAGCTCAACAGCTTCGTGAATTCCGGTTGAAGCACCTGAAGGTACTGCAGCACGGCCAATAATGCCATTTTCTGTAATTACATCTACTTCTATTGTTGGATTTCCACGTGAATCCAGAATTTGTCTTGCGTGAACGTCGAGAATTAAACTCATATTATTTTTAGTTCTGTTTAAAATTATAGTTTATGTATAAATGTATCCAAACACCAATTAGTTAAGCATGGCAACAAAATCATCGAAAAGATACCTTGAATCATGCGGCCCTGGTGATGATTCTGGGTGATATTGCACTGAAAATGCTTTCTTACCTTTTACCCTGATTCCTTCGATTGATTGATCGTTCAGGTTAACATGTGTGATCTCTACCTTATCTGAATTGCGTACATCATCTGGAACTACTCCAAATCCGTGATTTTGCGAGGTTACCTCACAATGATTGATGATCAAGTTTTTTACTGGATGATTTAATCCTCTATGGCCGTTAAACATTTTCATTGTGCGGATATCATTTGCAAGTGCGAGTAACTGATGACCCAAGCAAATTCCAAATAATGGCTTTTCTGCAGCAAGAACCGCTTTTACAGTTTCAATGGCATAGGGCATGGCTGATGGGTCGCCGGGACCATTCGAAATGAAATATCCATCAGGATTCCATTTTTCCATTTCTGCAAATGTGGTTTTAGCAGGAAATACTTTAGAGAAAACTCCTCTGCTATCAAAATTTCTCAATATATTTTTCTTTACCCCAAGATCAAGTACTGCAACCCGTTTGGCAGCTTCCTTATTACCGTATTCATACGCTTCTTTAGTTGATACTTGTGAGGATAACTCCAAGCCATCCATTGAAGGCACTGATGCTAGCTTCTGCTGTAATTCTTCAATGTTCAATATTTCAGAAGAAATAATAGCATTCATGGCTCCTTTATCACGAATATGTCTTACCAAAGACCGGGTATCTACATCTGATATTCCAACGATATGTTCATCTTGAAAATAATCCTGAATTGATGAATCGGCTTGTTTTCTGCTGTAGGCAATATTGAAATTTTTACAAACCAAGCCTGAAATTTTGATGCTTTCTGATTCTACCTCTTCTTTGTGAATTCCGTAATTTCCAATATGCGAATTGGTTGTAACCATGATCTGTCCAAAATAAGAAGGATCTGTAAAGATCTCCTGATATCCGGTCATACCCGTATTGAAACAAATTTCACCAGTGGTAGTTCCAATTTTTCCTGCGGCTTTTCCGTGATAAATTGTACCATCTTCCAAAAGCAGTACTGCAGGTAATTTGATGTAAGTATTCATTTAGTAAAAATTGAAAAGGTATTTAAAATCGATTGAAGAGCAATGATCTCGGAAGATTTTCCGCGGTGTAGAGGGAAGTTTTTTACTTCATATTTCACGTCGTTAAAATTAGGTATTTATTACTAAAATTGAAAGTTTTGATGAAGGATTTATCAAATTCTTTTTCCTGACATCATTTAGATATATTTTGACTGTGTATTGTTTCTATTAATCCTAACTTTGAATATTATTAAAACCCTGCTACATGTCTGCACATAAAGAGGTAAAACGGATCACTACTAATACGATCCAAGAAA
>CAMDQV010000187.1 GCA_945906015.1 Pedobacter schmidteae
CTAAAAATAAAATGGAGGTTTTAGTCTGGCATTTGCTGGCGCATGCTTGTCGCGTGTGCCTCTTCCTAAACTAAATTATTCCCTTCTGATTTGTCTTTTCAATGATCAGCTTTGTGCTTATTTTCACGAAGGTCCCTCACCTGCTGAAGGGCAGGTTTCGGGATGACATTAGATTTTTGATTGAAATTTATATTTTTAAATCATATGCTGGCGCGTGTGTGTCGCGCGTGCCTTTCTTGCAGGTTTTGCCTGCCTGCGGTAGTAAGGCATAAAATTCAATTTAGATTGATTTTAGTCTTTTAAATTCCAATTATCAATACAAAGACCTATATTGTTTATTTAGAACCTAATTGAAGCAACCTGTTTCTTAAAATTGAATACCCAAATACAGGAAAAAGAGAATACTTCAAATTTGACTACAGCCTATTTAATTAATTAAATTAAAACAAGCTTATGAAAAACCTATCAAAATTTACCATCGCCAGTCTAATCCTATTTTTATTTTTGGCACCATGTGCTCAAGCATCTAAACCTGTAAGAATCGCGACGATTGGAGCTTCCCCATTAATCAATAAAAATCAGTCGCCAGAGGCCTTAGTTGAACAGATGATCAGTTTTTGGCAAGGCCAGATCAATCAGGTTATTAATTCTAAACTGGATTTGATTGTATTACCCGAAATTTGTGATGTACCGGTCGGCTTGAGTACTTCAGAGCAAAAAATTTATGTCGAAGCAAGGAAAGACAAGCTTTCAGACTTTTTTGCCAAAATAGCCCGAGAAAATAATTGCTATATCGCCTTTGGATCATTACATAATACTGATAAGGGTCTTCGCAATTCCCTGATTTTACTGGATAGGGCCGGAAAAATTGCAGGGACCTATCATAAGAACTTTCCAACTATTCCTGAAATGGAACAAGGAGTTATCCCCGGTGATCAAAGCCCGATTTTTCAATGTGATTTCGGTACGATTGGAATGGCTATTTGTTTTGATTTGAATTATGATGAATTGCGTGCAAAATATGCACAACAACAACCAGATATTATCCTGTTTTCATCAGTTTACCACGGAGGACTGATGCAAAGCACATGGGCTTATTCCTGCCGTTCTTATTTTGTAAGTGCCATAGGAGTTGTACAATTGCCTTCTGAAGTTCTAAATCCGCTTGGAGAGATTGTCGCAAGCAGTACCAATTATTTCAATTATACCCTTGCCACCATTAACTTAGATTATGAATTAGCCCATCTGGATTATAACTGGGATAAACTTAAGAAGCTAAAGGCGAAATATAGAGATGCAGTTAGTATTCATGATCCCGGAAAAGTGGGCTCAATAATGATTACAAGCGAAGATAAAGCCATTAGTGCCCTGCAGATGGCAAAGGAATTCGATATTGAACTTCTTGATACTTATTTTGACCGTTCTAGAATGTTTAGAAAAAAACGATTGGAGAAAGCCTTATAATTTTAATTTTTTAATGCGTTAGATTCGGAAGTATTAATGTTTAATCCAAAAATGGGAACTAAATATGCTTCAAAATTTCGTGTTATATTCACAGAGCTTGCCAAGAAAAACAAGATGTCATTGGTTTCATTTTTAATGAAAAGGTTGGGGATGACAAACATTAGTTATCCCTTAAACTCATTTCAAGTTAAAAATCGTATTAGTTCTGCAGGAAAAGAAATGGTAAATGTTGTACCCTTAGCAATCTCAGAATTAATGCTAATAACAATCTTATGATAATCGGCAATGCTCTTTACAATTGATAATCCAAGTCCATAACCTGCTGAATCTTCAGACTGACTGGCTTTTTTGAAGCGATTAAAAATAGTACCGACATCTTCATTTGGAATACCTATACCGCTATCAATCAGATCAATATCATAGGAGCCATCAGGATTAATACGATTAACAATATGAATAAATCCCGAAGGTTTATTATACCTTATCGCATTATTAACTAGATTATATATCATCTGAAAAAGCAAGTCACGGTTGATGTTTTCAAGAGTAATCTCATTTGAAATATCAATCTTAAGGATAATATCCCTTTCGCTAAGCCTGTGGCTAATCTCATCCATCACATCGGCAAATAACTCAGCTGTCGATACAGATTCCTTCTTGCTGAACTGTTCATTTTCAATCCTAGATATCAATAAAAGCGAATGAACGATACGTTTCAAGCGGTTCAGTGTTTTTTGCATCCCGATCAGGCGTTCTTGAACAAAATCGGAAACTTCGGGTTCACCCATCAGGTTCTCAATCTTATTTTGTAAAATTCCAATAGGAGTCATCAGCTCATGAGATGCATTGGCTGTAAATTCTCTTTCTTTCTCAAATGCCTCATGGATTTGCTCCATCAGGCTGATCAGCGAATCATCCAGAAACCTAAAATCAGTAGTGTTAGTTTGGATAGGAACAGAGTTCTCATTAAAAGGGAACTTCCTGTTGATTATTTTGGTTCTGATGATACGATCTAGCGGCCTGAGCAGGTACCGGGTATAAAACAAATCGATGATCAGAGTTATGAGAATTAATCCAAGAAGAACATAGGTGGCAATACGTTGCAACGGACGTTTATATTGATCGATGGTTTCAATCGTTTTGCCAACCTCCATCAGGTAAGTACCATTCTCTGTTATAAACGAATGCGTTAAAACCCTGTAATTAAGCGTATCCTGCTCTATAATTCGTTCATCAGTATAGATGGTATCCAGAACAAAGCCCTTTTCAACAGGTTCAAGAGAGATATATTCCTCCTTAAGCATGGTATAACTTCCATAACTTTCTTCACCCTGTAAATAGGTATCCACACCATTCTTGGCTACTACTTCAAGAACTTTTTTCTGCTGTTGCTGCAGGTAATAATCAGTATAGTTACGGGCAATTTCACCAATCAAATAAGGTAAGGTAAGAACGAACAGCAAAACTATAGCAAGCTTTGATAATGTAATAAATAAAGTAAGCTTGCTTATTAATTTCAAACTATTTTCTGATTTTATAACCTACACCCCTAACCGTTTCAAGCCATTCTACCTGTCCGAAAGCGCCTAGCTTTTTTCGGATATTCTTAATATGTACGTCAATGTAATTCGAGTCATAATCATCATCAGCAAATGTACCCCAGATATGCTCACTTAACTGCATTCTGGTCAATACTCTGTTTTTATGCAAAAGCAAGTAGCTTAGCAAATCAAATTCTTTTCTCGTCAGCTCGATCTCGTTCATCTGATGACTCACAATTCTTTTTTGAAGATCAATGACAAATTCTCCCAAAATAATTTCATGGGTGTTTAAATTAAATTTTCTTCTAGAAATTGCCTGCATCCTCGACTGAAGTTCGAGCAATGAAAATGGTTTGGGGAGATAATCGTCGGCCCCAAGATCTAGTCCGACAATACGGTTTTCAATATTTCCACGGGCAGTCAGAATAATATATGCTGCATCAGGATTTAACTTTTTAGCCTCCTGAAGTACTTTTAGTCCATCAAGGTCAGGCAATCCAAGATCCAACAACACAAAATCATAGGGGTTAACTCCAAGCATTTCCAAACCCTTGCCTGCGGTATGAGCCATATCACATATATAAAATGCTTTTTTCAGGAATGCCTCAACTTCGTAAGCCAGCGTTTTCTCATCTTCGATTAGTAGTACTTTCAAATCAGAATTGGTAATAGAGACTTAAATTAAAAAATGAACGTGGTTTTTGTTTGTTTTCTGAAACATTCTTCCCTAAAGTTGAAACCTGCCATCCGGTCTCAATCAGATAATTATTTCTGTTATAGCCCAATAGAAAATTCATATTGTAGGAGATCATATCGAAACTGCTTACATTTCTGGTTATCTTATAATTCTGTTCCCTAGGATTATTAAAGCGTGGATCAATTGGAATCATATTACCAAATCTATCGCGTCTAAAAATATATTCCTCAAGATAATGCAAGGTTCCTCCTACAAGCTCCAAGCCTGGCTCGAAAGAAATAAAATCCTTATCTCTAAACAAGCTTCCAAGATTTAGGGCTTTTGAGGCTGTGAATGACATGAAAAGATCGCGCTGAGTACCAAATGCGTAATAGGTATTCAAACCAGTTTTTATAAAATTCAGTTCGTAAACCAGAGAAGCACTCAGTGTATTTTCATTGGCTGCACCCAATAGAGGCGAGTTCTTGGCAAAAATTGAACGGGTGTATCCAAGTGAAGTACTGAAATTTTTTGCCAGATCAGCTTCAAAGCCTGCTGAAAGATCAAGTTCAGAGATTGCTGATCCTCCTACACTAATCAATTTATAGGAACCAGCAGAAAAATAAAACCCACTCTTTAACCTCAAAGCAGCATTTGAAAGGATATAGGGAAGTTTTTCCTCGGCTGTTTGACCATAATAACTGGCATTATTGCCATATATGCCAGCAAGAGTAAGAGTAGTTCTTTTAGCTTCTGATACCGTAGAATCTCGCTGCGCAAAGGCATTAATTGCCATAAACAAACCAAAAACAAGAAAAATATACCCTCTCTTCATATAAATTAATAAGACCTTTTAAAAATGAATGCCTCCAAATCCCTTCTTAGGTATTCTGATCGGTGGTCTTTTTATTGGCATGCGGTCAGTTACTGCCTTGGGCTTCAGTTTGGGAATTGAGCGTGGAACTTGTTTAATTACTGAACGCTTACGAATTCGTTGATTGCGCGCGTTTATTTCCTGAACGCGAATAAGATCATCCGGTCTGTTTTCGCCCGGTCTGTTTTCACGTGCACCTTTATCTCCGGGTTTGATTTCACCAGCTTGACGATCTTGTTCTTTTTTAACTCCTCCTCTTTTTATTGGAATTGAATCTATGAAAAC
>CAMDQV010000188.1 GCA_945906015.1 Pedobacter schmidteae
TGAGGGTGTTTAATTTTGCACCAGAAACAAAAGGTTGTTTACCATCCCATTGACCATGAACTTCTGCTGATTTTAAAAATACAGTCATAGATTCTGAACATCTAGATTGATAGTTTTTAAAAAATGTATTGCTCGTGAAAAAATGCTGCGCCTTATCTTCTGACTCCCATACCCCTAATAAGGCATATGTTCCAAAATTAGGTTTGATACTAAAGCCGTTCTCTGCGCCTGTACCTAATAATTTATAAAATACTAAGCCGTCTAAATTCTTTAAATGCTTATGACCTAGTTGCATTTGGGTAAATGCCCATAATTTGTTAGTATTACCTTGAAGGTTAAAAAAGCTACATGTCGTTATTTGATTCATACATTTCTTATATTTTCTTTTCTACTACGAGCGTTTGAATACCAAAAGGTAGGTATTTTTCAAAAATAAAAATAGGCATAGTGAGTATTTTTAGAAATACTAGCGGCCAAAATTTAGGTTCCATATTTCCAGCCCAGTTTATTCCCTTTTTCTCCAGGATACCAAGCCACCACAATGTGAAAGCGTCCATAGTTCCATAACGCTGGTGCTTCAATATTTTCCATTTAGGTTGCTGAAATATTTCCCTAAAACTAACTGCGGAAAATAAGGTTAAATGCCTGGGGCTATGCCATCCTTGCCAATAGGATTTCTGTAATTTAGCCGTCATGCTTTTATAATCTGGCACCTCTATAATTAATTTTCCGCCAGGCTTGAGGCAGTTGTAAAGCTTTTCTATGGTTGCTTGAGGATGATAATCGTGCTCGAGGTAGTGCCACAGCGTAATCACACCATATAGCTCCGTTGGTTGAAAATCCTCCATAGATACTTTCCGAAGATTTAAATGGTTGTATGTTTTATCGCGCCATCCCAAATCAGAGAAGTCTATGCCTGTGCAGGTAATGTTCAATTTCTTTGAAACTAAATCTAAGAAACTAGGATTTCCGCACCCTACATCTAGCATATGTGTTTGTTCATCTTTTTGATTTAGCCATTTACTAACAAAATTTACGCGTCTTTTATCTAGCTGCACTTGGCTTCGCTCCACGAATGAACGATACTTACCCCATACGGCAGACCCCTGATAAGGTAAATAGTTATCGGTATAATAATTGTCTAAATCTTCTTTGGAAACAGGATTGGTGAGCCATACAGCTTGGCACATGTTGCACTTATGGAATCTATATTCTTCTGTATTTGGTTTATGCATTAGTGCGCGAGTAGATATATAAAAATCATTGCTCTCACTGTTGCATATAAGGCAGCTACATTTCAATTTATTAGGCATATAAATGCTTAATTTTTACAATAGTGGATTTCACAAAGGCTAGAAGCGGAACAGAATTCATTATACCAAGGTCTTTCCATATAGAACTTTCTTCGTTTAAAAAAGTGAGAATATCTGCAATATTATTTTTCTTGAATAGTGAAGTAAATATTTTATCCGCAGGTACGCTATTTTTATTGATGACATCTAAAATAACAGAATCGTATAATTTATATTTCTTAGACCGTTTTAAATCAACCAATCTTTCATTTTTTTCTAGCTTGTCTATAATGGAGTTCGTATTCTTTTGAATAAAATAAAATGTGTAACCTGTGCTAGCTTTGCTACTTCCACCTGCAGTACCTATATTAATGACTTGAGGGCCGTAAGGATTGACATAGTCACTTTCCATCATCGGAATTTCGCCATATTCTCGTTCTACTATGTTATAGTCTTTTATATTTAGCATATTTTCGATATAATGGTGAAGCTTCTTATCATACTCCTCGCTAGGCAATGCATTGGGAGAGAATCCGGTATATTCTACCAAGGCTCTATTTGGTCCCAATGGTATGAGGTAGTAAAACCGACAATCTTGGTATTGTGAGGTCCTAAAATCCATAAATACAGGAAGATTAACATCAAAAAAATTATCCGTTGTTTCTATTACCCATCCTTTAAAATGTTGTACATAATTGATGTCATTTTTATGGATTAAATTATTCCTAAAAGCACTATTAAATAAGTACTTAGCTTGATAGGTGCTGTTTATCGTTTGCAATACACCCAAATTATGCTCGCTTGAGAGGCCACGAATTTCTTCGGTTCTAATATCGAATCTAATATCTTCTTTTAATTCTTCTATACAGTAGGAATAGAAATCTATGCCTCTAATCATGAAGTAGGAATAGGGGTTTAATTCAAATACCTTTCTAAAGTCTTGACTTATAAATTCAAATTGGCTCCATTTTCTATATACGATGGAATGATACCAGGCATCCGCATCTTTTGTCCAAAAACACCATGTTCGATCATTCTTATTTTTCAAATCTTTATCTATCAATAATATTTTATTAAAAGGAATATTAGAAGTTTTTAAACGCATCGCAAGAGAAAGACCTGCAGCGCCCATTCCTGCTATAATATAATCATAAGTTTGCGTTGTATCTTGAGTCATTATAGGGTAGCGAATTTCAAAAGGTGAATCTTACAATGTAAAAGCAACAGTATGGCTAAAGTGATGATGGACTCCATGTTACAAGAATATATAGTTTGTAGTAAAGAAAAGCATCTGTAAGAGAAGGATAGCCAGGGCAATTGTTTTGTTTCCTTTCACTAAATCTGAATAGAAAAAATAGGGTAAAACATAACCCACTATTGTCCAGCCTACATAGTTATGCAATCCGGCAAGGCCTTCCTCAAATTTCCAAAAATCTAGCTTAAAAGCAACCTGCTCAATAATAAAGTCTATGCCGGTAATCAAGATGGCTGAACAACCTAACACCAAATGTTTATTCGTTAAAAATCTACTTATGGTAATGATACTGGCACTTATTAATATGGCCCAATTGAGCGAGATAATTAAGGGTACATTGAATATTTTAAAACCCAATCCATTTCCATAATTATAGGCTCCAAAAATTAGTCTGGTTTTAACTCCTAACACCTCTATTAGGAAGCCTAAAATGGCGATGATGAAAAAGGCGTAAATAATTTTTTTGTTTTCTAACGGTTGATAATACAGAAAAACTAAGCAGGTTAATAATAAGGTATATGGCGTAAAAGGACCGAAAAATTCAGGAGATAAAGCAAAGCCAATAGACCCAGATACATAGACTAGGACAAGAAAATAGAGCAGATATTTTTTAAGTATATCCTTCATTTTTTTTCGCGGTATATTATAAGCTGATTGGCTATTTTAGCACTCCATAAACAGAGTGGTATACCTCCGCCTGGGTGCACACTTCCTCCTACGAGGTAGAGCCCTTTTATTTTTGATGAATAATTGGCATGTCTTAAAAAGGCAGCAAATTTATTGTTACTGGAGTTACCATAAATCGATCCCCCGAAGGAAGAAGTTTGACGTTCTATAAGAATTGGATCGAGGATAGCTTCTTCCTCTATGTGACCTTCAATATTTGTTTTTAACATACTATTGATTTTTGAGATCACATTTTTTCGCAGGTCTTGGGCATATTCTATGGTGGGCTGTTTGTTATGTGGCACATTAATCATCACAAACCAATTTTCAGAGCCTACTGGAGCATCTTTTTTGCAGTATTTTGACGATATATTGATATAAATAGTAGGGTCATGGCATGGGTATGACTTGGTGAAGAGATGGTCAAACTCATTTTTATAATCATCGCTAAATAAAATATTATGAAGCCCAAGCTCTTTAAATTCTTTATTAATTCCCCAATAAAAAACATAGGCACTGGTTGATTTCTCTTGTTTCAGTAATCTTTTTGGTTTAAAATGTAAGGGTAGTAGTTGGTTATATAAAGCGTGTATATCAATATCACTGGCTATAATATCAAACGAATAGTTTTTACCATTGCTTATTAAGCCTTCAATACGATTACTTGAACTAAGTTGCAAGTGCTTTACGTGTTCATCATAGTGAATATTCACACCAGAGGCTATTGCTAGTGCAACGAGGTGCTCCGTGATTTGATGCATGCCTTTTGCAGGTATGTAAGCCCCAAGATTAAATTCTAAATGCGAAATCATATTCATCAAAGCAGGTGCTTTATATGGATTAGAACCATTATACGTAGCATACCGATTAAATAACTGCGTTGTTTTAGGATTGGAAAATGTAGCGGTGTTTTGTTTATGCATAGTATTGAATAAACCTAAAAAAGGAGAGTAGATAATTCCTTTTAACGTCTTCATGGTAAGAAAATTTTTAAGCTGATGTAAAGATTGCTTTAAAAATAACTCTTCCGTTGTATTAAAATAAAACTCGTTTTGTTTCAAATAGTTTATTACCGTTTCTTTCTTCTCTTTAAGTTTTGTATGAATTTCTTCTGCAAACCTTGTTTTATCTGAAGAGGCCTGCAATTGGGTGCCATCAGGATAGAAATAGTGAGTTATATAATCTAATTTGTGGTATTCGAAAGGTAGGTTATAGCCTACTAATTCAGTGAGTTCGTCTATTAGGGTGGGCATAGTAAGTAGGGAAGGCCCTTTGTCAAACCGATATTGATTTAGGTGCAGTTCACTTAATTTACCCCCGGGGTAGCTGTTTTTTTCAAACACAGTAACATCATAGCCTGCTTTTGCCAAGCGAATAGAAAGCGCTAACCCACCAATACCAGACCCTATGATACCTGCTTTTTTATTCATTTGACAAATAAGCTTTATTACTGCTAATGATTTTAAATGTGAAGTCAATAAATTCGGATGCCTCTTTTGGCGTTTGAGAATGAACAAAAGCTGCATTGAAGTCAGAATCTTTTATTAACGCTGTAATAAATAATTTAATTTTTGATATGTCAGCACCAAACTGTTTCACCGCATC
>CAMDQV010000189.1 GCA_945906015.1 Pedobacter schmidteae
TGAATCAACAACTGAGGTGTTTGATTTTTTACAACCCACCAAAACAACAAAAAGCAATACTATTTTAATACCCTTTTTCAAAATTTACAAATTAGATTTAAACAAAAATATTTTTTAATTATGAAGGGAAGATGAATTTATGTTTATTAAAATTATTTTGATTTGATCGAAATCAGACTAATGCAAATCGTCAGCAAAATTAGACTGGATTAGTTGAAAAATAAAGGAGGATAATGCAAAACTAAAAAGAAGAAATCCCAACACTTTCCAAAAACTCCTTAAAACAAAAACCCCTCAGAACTTAATCTGAAGGGCTTTCTTTCGTGGGAGACAAGGTTTCGAACCTTGACCCTCCCGATTATTAGCCGGGATGCTCTGAACCAGCTGAAACTAACTAATATTTCAATCAGTTTCCTGCTTTTCCAGGACTTAATTTGTTTCTCTCGAGTTAAAGCTTCAGTTTTGGTTGGAAAATTTTCTTGAAATTTCAATACCCAGTCACCTGTATTACCTGTAAATCCTGAATGATTAGTATTATGTTTCTCTAAACGTAGGGTTATATTAGAAGTTGAACCGATATAATATCGATTTCTGATTTTAGAATAAATGATATAGACAAAATGCATTTCTCTAAAATAAAAAAATCCCGAAATTTCTTTCGGGATTCGTGGGAGATACTGGGTTCGAACCAGTGACCCCCTGCTTGTAAGGCAGATGCTCTGAACCAGCTGAGCTAATCTCCCTTTTTTTTAACTTTCTGAGTCAATGACCCTCCCGAAGTAATCGGGATGCTCTGAACCAGCTGAGCTAATCTCCCTGATTGGGAGTGCAAATATAGACCTATCGTTTACTTTCACAAAATTAATTTCAAAATATATTTAATTAGCTATAAACTAGATGGTTATAATTCTTAAAGATTGTTTGAATGTGAAAACCAGCCCCTTTTATTCCCCTGCTCTAATGAAGTCCTTTAAACCAGCGGTGGACACTGGGTGGATAGGAATTTGCGGTAAACTGAAAATTCCAGTATTGATTGCAATTTTTATCAATAATGCTATCCACCATTGCCAGAACCAATCCGCTCTGCTAACTCAACACCTCCTCCAATACCTCATGCGACCTGATCTGACCAAACCCTTCAATATGGTTCCGGTAATAATCTAGGATCTTCTCGAGCAAGAATTTCCTGTCCAAAGTCGAAATCTTTAGGTTATCCAGATCATCAAAATTTGAATTCAGAATACTTGTCCACATAGCTGCAAATTGAGGCTCCAAAATTTGAGCATGCGGTGGCTGCATTCTAGTATATCCCCCATCTCTAAGGTCGAAATAAGTACCTGAATCGGCCAAGGTCATATCCGGATAAAACCCCAAAAATCGGGTCAAGCGTAATAAAAAATAGAGATGGAAATTTGCTAATCCATTGCTGATACTATCAAGTATCTCGATGGCATGAAACAGAAATTCGAACAAAACCTCATCGGCCTCATGCTGCTTCAATGATTTGTAAAGAACCTCATTCAAAAACATGGTGATCGAACTTTTTACAATATCATAAGGAATGCTGAGGAATACTGGCTGATGCCTTAGCTCCGAAATGCGCTGAATATTCCCGGATGTTTTATGATACACCACCATATCCAGCAAATGCAAAGGCTGCAAGCTATTCAGCCTGATCTTTGATTTGGGCCTCTTGATTCCGTTGATCAGGTACGACTGCAGACCGAATGTCTCAGTAAAAACCTGCACAACCACACTGCTTTCAGAGTAATCGGTGGTTTTAAAAACTATACCCCTGGTTTTATGAAGCATCGATGATCTTAGGTAAAAATATCAAAACTCAAGTTAGCAGAGCCATGAATGCAACAATCATAACCGCGGCTGCTGAAATATCCTTGATAAGACCCGCCTTGGGATTGAATTCTGGCGAAACCAGATCCACCAGGGTTTCTATGGCCGTATTAAAAAGCTCGCCAATAAGTACCAAAGCTGTTGCTGCGATGATCCATAACCATTCAAAAGTATTAAGGGTAAGGTAAAATCCTGCACAAAAAACGAATAATTCAATCAAATAATGAATTCTAAAATTCAGCTGCGTATTGAAAGAATAGCTAATTCCCTTCCATGCAAAATAAAATCCGTTTAAAAATTTCTTCATGCTTAATTTTAAATCACCCTTAGGATGTATAATTTATCAGAATCAAGGTCAAAAATGGCATTATTACGGTATAAATACTGAAATAAAAGATTATTGAAAGTCCAAATTAAGAATTTTTGTAGTTTTACGCTCTGGCTTTTGCATTTATCTTAAAACGTGCAGTATGTGGAATAACTTTTCCAAAATTATACTTTCTAACCGCATAACTATTCTTGTAGTTTTCTTTCTTTTTACAGTGTTCATGGCATGGAAAGCTAGCTATGTCAAGCTATCTTTCATGGGAAGTAAAATTCTACCTTTAACAGACTCTGCTTTCATCAAGTATAACCATTTCAAAAGTCAATTTGGCGAAGATGGAAACATGATGGTTCTGGGGGTTAGTTCTCCTGATCTGTTAAAAAAAGAACAATTTAATGAATGGAAAGCACTGATTGCAGACATCCAAAAGATTGAAGGAATAAAACAGGTTCTTTCTATTGGAAATCTATACGACTTACAAAAAGACACCAGCAATCAGCGGTTTATATTAAAACAGCTGAGCGGAACCACCGTGCTGAGCAATACTGAAATGGATAGTATCAAGCAACGAATTTATGAGCTTCCGTTTTATGAGGGTTTGCTCTACAACAAAGAAAGCCATGCCACTTTAATGGCGATCAATATTGACACTAAAATACTGAACACCAATAAAAGGGCTCCGATTATTCAATCCATTCTTGATAAAGCTGATGCATTCAGTAAAAGGAATAAGTTGGAAGTCCATTACTCCGGACTACCCTTCATCCGCACCGCAGTAAGTAAACTGGTATCTAAAGAGTTTGTACTTTTTCTTGGTCTATCTATTTTAGTTGCGGCCGTGATCTTGTTTATATTTTTCCGCCGGCTTTACCCTGTAATTTTCCCAATTCTGCTGGTGATTGTTGGCGTAATCTGGAGTTTGGCAACATTGGTTATGTTCGGGTATGAGATCACCATCCTAACCGGACTGATACCGCCTTTGATTGTGATCATTGGCATTCCGAATAGTATTTTGCTGCTGAATAAATATCATAATGAACTTCGTAAACATGGCGACAAAGCCAAAGCGCTTAATGTTACTATCCTGCGCATCTCTGAAACTACCCTAATCGCCAATATTACCGCAGCAATTGGATTTGGCGTGTTATTTTTCACGGGTAGTGCACTACTGGTTGAATTTGGAGTGGTCGCTGCCTTGAATGTGATGGCTACCTGGTTTATTAGCCTATGCCTGATTCCAATTATTTTCAGCTATTTGCCAGTCCCGGCATTTAAAGCTCAAGAAGAGCATGATAAGGGCATTTTACATAAATTATTGGTCAAAACCGACTATCTGGTGCATCATCGCAGCAAGCTGATCTATAGTGTTACGATGATCATCACCTTAATCTCTATGATTGGAGTATTAAAGATCAATGTGAATGGCTATGTGGTAGATGATCTTCCTCAGAACTCTCCCATTATCCGCGACCTTAAATTTTTTGAAGCCAACTTCGAGGGAATTTTACCACTAGAAGTAAGTATTGATACACGTAAAAAAAATGGGGTCCTAAACTTATCGACCATTAAAAAAGTTGATAGAATGGAAGAAATAATCTCTGAATACCCCGAATTCTCACGTTCAGTATCCTTGAATAAAGCATTAAAGTACGCATCGCAGGCATTTTATAACGGCGATCCGCAGTTTTTCCGCATCCCCAATGATATGGAGAAGAACTTCGTTTTGAGTTACCTTGGAAATTCGGGTGGAAACAATGATATGCTTAAAGGCTTTGTGGATAGCAATAAACAGGTTGCACGAGTTAGTTTCCAAATGGCTGATGTTGGCTCTAAACGTATGAATGAGCTGCTTAAAGAGCTGAAACCCCGTATCGACTCCATTTTAAAACCGGATCGTTATGATGTACTGCTAACCGGATCGAGCATTATTTTTTCAAAAGGAACTGATTACATGCTGAGGCACCTGATGGAAAGTATTCTATTGGCAATTACTCTGATTTCGCTGCTCAGGCTGGCTCAGTTTAAGGATATCAGGATTATGTTTATCTCATTGATTCCTAATGTTATTCCATTGATTATTACTGCAGGGCTCATGGGATTTTTCAATATCCCATTGAAGCCTTCAACCATTCTGATATTTACAATTGCTTTCGGACTTGCTTCCGATCAGACCATTTATTTTCTAACCAGGTACCAACAGGAATTACAGTCAACTGATTTCAGCAAAACAAAAGTTATTTCTGATACCATCATAGAAACAGGTATTAGCATGACCCACATTGCTTTGGTTCTGTTCTTCGGGTTTGGAATATTTACAGCCAGTACCTTTGGTGGCACCATGATATTGGGATTACTGCTTTCCATCACGCTGATTATCGCACTGGTATCAAACCTGACCCTGCTTCCTGCTTTACTGGTATTGCTGGATAAAAGAAAAAGAAGAAAGATTGCCTAGGCCAATGGGGATACCTGGGATATTTAGGGTAGAGTTGAGCACACGCGACACGCGTGCGCTAGCTATGTTTGGCAAATTTTCGCGGATGAATGATTCCAAAAAACTGCATTATAAGACTTAAAATTCTTAACTTTGCATCCTTAAATTTGGGAGTTAAAAGCACTGAT
>CAMDQV010000190.1 GCA_945906015.1 Pedobacter schmidteae
ATCGTTTAGGATTACAGGTTAGTAAGAACGAGCTGAATGATCTGGTTACCGGTAAAAATCCTGATCCTCAAATCATACAAAACTTTGGTGATCCAAAAACTGGTCAGTTAAATAGAGTTCAATTAAATTCATTTCTTGAGAATGTTAAGACTCAGGCAGGCGACAGCCCTGTAAGTAAGCAATGGACTTCCTTCCTTTTAAACATCCGCGAAGGTAAAATGGCACAAAAATATTCAAATCTGATCAAGAATAGTATTTATGTCACTACTCTTGAAGCCAGAGAAGACTATAACCAGAGAAATAAATTGGCTAATTTCAGTTATGTAAGTCTTGATTACAATTCAGTACCTGACAATCAGGCAAAGGTTACTGATCAGGATTATAGTGATTTTTACAATGAAAATAAGTTTCGTTATAAAAATCCTTCCGAAAGTAGATCTTTTGAATACATCGTATTTGATGCAAATCCATCAAAATCTGATTCAGCCGAAGTTATAGCCGCAGTTCAAAAAATTTCTGCTGATTTCAGGACATCAACAAATGACTCTTTATTTGTAAGTATAAACTCCGATACAAAACTTCCGATCAGCTATGTCCGCAAAGGTCAATTAGACCCGGCTCTAGATTCATTGATATTTAAAGCTTCTGCTGGCACTTTTATTGGCCCGATATTTACCAATGGCTCTTACAAAATGGCAAAGGTTATTGATGTAAAGATTGGCCCTGATTCAGTTAAGGCGAGTCATATATTAATTAACCCAGCTGCCGAAGGCGGTATCGATAAGGCAAAATTTAAAGCTGATTCAATTCGTAACTTAATTTCAGGTGGCGCTAGCTTTGCCGAATTGGCAGCTAAATTTGGAACGGATGCTTCTAAAGATTCTGGTGGTGATTTGGGTACGTTTGCAAGAGGCGCAATGGTTCCAGCCTTTGAGGAAGCTGTTTTTAATGGTCAGGCAGGCGAATTGAAAGTAATAAACACTCAGTTTGGTGTTCATGTCATTAAGATCAATTCACAAATTGGCTCTTCGAAGGTTGCTAAAGTAGCATTGGTTGATAAATCTTTGTCAACAAGTAATAAAACTCAACAGGAGGCTTATTCAAAGGCCACAGCATTTCTTGCATCAGCAAAGAACGATAAGGCATTTGACGAAGAATCTAAGAAGTTGGGGTATGCCAAACAACTGGCAGAAAATGTAATCTCTACCCAGGCAGCTGTTGAAGGTTTAGATAACTCACGTGAGATGATCAGATGGGTTTTTGGAGCAGATAAGAGTGATGTTTCTAATCAGGTATTTGAAATGGGTAACAAGTTTGCTGTTGCAAAGGTTGTTGATGTATTTGAAAAAGGCACTTTACCTTTAGAACAAGTTAAGAAGCAGATTGAACCATTGGTCATTAAGCGCGTAAAAGCTCGTTTACTTTTAGAAAAAATGAACAAAGCAGTTACAGGTTCAACTTCTATTGAGCAAGTTGCTCAAAAGGTTGGTAAACCAGTAACCCCTGTTCAAAATATAGTATTTGCTAATCCTGTAATTCCTGGAATTTCACAGGAAAATAAATTAGTAGGAACTATTTTTGGGTCACAGCCTGGTAAATTATCAAAATCTATTGAAGGTGATCAGGGAGTTTATGTTTTTGTACTAAACGGTTTCAGTAAGCCCCTACCCCTCACTAATGCCTTTAAACAGAAGGTTCAGGTGGCTCAAAGTATTCAGCAACGTGCTTCAGGTGAAGCCTATAAAGTTTTACTCGATAAGTCGGATATTAAAGACAATCGTGTAAAATTCTTTTAACACCATATTTCATTAACTTTGTATTCGGAAGTGATTATATCGCTTCCGGATTTTTTGTTTTAGACCGGTTTGAATAAATGTTTCGGAGCTAATCAATGATCTCAAAGCATAACAAAATGGACATTCAGGAAAATATTGTTAATAAGGTAGCTCAAAGTGGGCTCGTCAGTCTAGATCTTTCAGATCTTTATCCAGCTGGTGAACGCTTTTTCTATGATATAAAAGACAATCTCTTTCAGGGCTTAATGCTAAGAGAGAAAGACTTTAGGGAATTTATTAAAGGGCATAACTGGGAATCTTATGCAGGCAAACATATTGCAATAGGTTGTTCGGCCGATGCAATTGTACCTACTTGGGCCTATATGCTTCTTGCCAACAAGATGTCAGCATTTGCTAAAACTGTGGTATTTGGCGACCTTAAATTGCTCGAAACTATTCTTTTTGAACGTGAACTTAGCAAAATGGATATTGAAAAATATCGCGATCAACGCGTGGTGGTTAAAGGATGTGGTGAAATTGCCGTTCCTGATTCTGCCTATATTGATATTACGGTGAAATTATCAAGCCTTGCCAAAAGTATCATGTACGGCGAACCTTGTTCTACGGTGCCTATTTTTAAGCGTTCGGAGTCAAGTCAGGATTGACAGCAAAGGTATGGAACAACTAGTGCTTTAATAGCATTCATGGTTAGGAAATTAGTACTTATTTTTCTGTTTTTAACAGGCCCGTATGCATTCTCGCAAGGGCTAAAGAGTACTGCTGAGCCAGTATTTAAAGTTGGTGAAAAGCTTCAATACAGATTGCGATATGGTTTTATAACTGCAGCAGAAGCCTCCATTAGGGTTGAAGAAAGCACTACTATATTCGATAATAAGCCGGTTTTCCATCTCATAGCCGAAGGTGGTACAGCCGGAACATTTAATGTCTTTTACAAGGTCAAAAATCGCTACGATTCATACATTGATCAGGTAACGATGAGCCCATACCTTTATACAGAGAATATCCGCGAAGCCAATTATCGACGTAGTGATAAAGCTCGTTTTTACCAAGACGAAAAAAAGGTGGTTTCTAATAAAGGGACATTTAAAAGTAATGGACAAACATTTGACATAGTTTCAGCGTATTATTTTGCACGTAATCTAAACATCTCAAAGCTTAGCGAAGGCGATAAATTTAGTATGGATTATTTTCTGGGTGATGGTATTAGCAAAATGGAGGTTCAGTATATTGGAAAAGAAGTGGTAAAAACAGCGCTTGGTTTGATTAGGTGTATTAAGTTTAGTCCGTCGATTCAGCCTGGAAGAATATTCAGGAAGAATAGTAAATTATATCTTTGGATAACAGATGATGCAAACCGTATTCCGGTTAAAGCTCATGTAGAAATATTGGTTGGCTCTGTTACCTTGGAGTTAATATCTGCCGAAGGACTGAAATATTCCCTTTGAGCAGCTAAAAAATGAATGATGATTCAAGTTAAAAATACCCTGGTTCATGAGGATATAGTGAGTGAGAATTTTGTTTGCAACCTGAATAAATGCAAGGGAATATGTTGTATTGAAGGAGATTCAGGCGCACCACTTGAGCGCTCGGAGTTAGCAATTTTAGACGAGATATATCCAAGTGTTAAACCGTATATGACAGAAAAGGGTATTGCTGTAATTGAAGAATTTGGCACTTCTGTTAAGGACTTTGAAGGCGATTACACTACACCTTGTGTAGACATAAATAAGGAATGTGCCTATGTCATTATGGAAAATGGAATTAATAAATGTTCTATTGAGAAGGCTTATGAAGATGGGAAAATAGCATGGAAGAAGCCCATTTCTTGTCATTTATACCCAATTCGAATAACCAATTATCCCGAGTTTGAGGTTTTACATTATGACCGATGGAATATCTGTAGTCCGGCATGTAGTTTTGGAAACGAACTTAAAGTTCCGGTTTACCAGTTTTTAAAGGAACCCCTTATCCGAAAATATGGAGCTGAATGGTATAATGAGCTTGTTGAAAAAGCTAAAACAAATAATTAGCAAATTAGCAAATGAGATAATTAGCAAATGAGGGAATGAGCAAATTAGCAAATGAGTAAATTAGCAAATTAGGGAATTAGTAAATTAGCAAATGAGATAATTAGCAAATTAGGGAATTAGTAAATTAGCAAATGTGAATTTTGTGTTATAATTAAGAATTTGAGATTTTAAAACCTATAACTTATAACCTATAACTTAAAACCTACAACCTAAAACTTACAACCTAAAACTTACAACCTAAAACTTACAACCTACAACCTACCACTTATCCTTATGAAAGGAATCATACTCGCAGGGGGCTCAGGCACCAGATTGCATCCACTTACGCTAGCTGTCAGCAAGCAACTTATGCCGGTTTATGATAAACCGATGATTTATTATCCATTGTCTACTTTACTGCAGGCTGGTATTAAAGATATTCTGATTATTTCGACACCGCATGATCTTCCACACTTTGAAAAATTACTTGGTGATGGAACAAGAATTGGCTGTAAATTTTCTTATGCCGAACAAGCAATTCCAAATGGTTTGGCACAGGCTTTTGTGATCGGTGAAAAATTTATAGGCAAGGATGCGGTTGCACTTATCCTTGGCGATAACATCTTTCATGGCGATTCGATCAGTAATTTGTTGCCAACCATTCAAGATCCCAAAGGAGGAGTAGTATTTGCCTACCAGGTTTCTGATCCTGAACGCTATGGGGTTGTTGAGTTTGACAAGGATTTCAATGCCTTATCTATCGAAGAAAAGCCATTAGCGCCCAAATCTAATTATGCAGTTCCAGGTTTGTACTTCTATAATAATTCGGTAGTTGAAATAGCAAAAAATATACAGCCTTCGCCACGTGGCGAGTATGAAATAACTGATGTTAACCGTGAATATTTAAGGCAGAATAAGCTTAAAGTAGGGGTTTTAAGCCGTGGAACTGCCTGGCTGGATACCG
>CAMDQV010000191.1 GCA_945906015.1 Pedobacter schmidteae
ACATCTACAATTTGAATATCCTGTTCATGCATGATCCGTTCAAAATCATCATGCTTGAGTTCGAAATTCGAATGTATAGTGCAAAACCAATGATAGTTAAATGCTTTGAATGAATCCGCATTTTCTGGGATCATTTTAATTGTTTCGGGCTTTACCAATAACTCTATCTCAAAAAATTGATTATTCAAAGAATTATAGCTGAGTAAGCGGTTGAGCAGAGGATCTCCTATGCCAGTAATCAGTTTGATGGTTTCATTGGCCATCATGGTTCCTATAATTCCTGGCAGTACTCCAATAACGCCTGCTTCTTCACAATTTAAAACTTCATCATCTGCGGGCGGCAAGGGAAACAGGTCGCGGTAATTGGCCGGAATTTTAGCACTAGTAGAAGCTTTGTTAAATACAGCTAGCTGCCCTTCAAAACGCGAAATAGCACCATAAACAAGAGTTTTTTTCAATAATACACAGGCATCGTTGATCAAATATCTGCTCGCAAAATTGTCGGTTCCATCTAGAATGATATCAAAACCTGTAAGGATTTCTAGTGCATTTAAATTATCTAGTTTCTGATTAAATACTTCAATCTCAATATCCGGATTCAGCAGTCGCAGAATATCGCCGGCTCTCAATGATTTTAAAAGGCCGATATCATGAACAGAAAACAGCACCTGACGGTGTAAATTGCTAAGTGAAACCAGATCGAAATCTACAATTCCGATGTGTCCAACGCCAGCACCTGCCAGGTAAAGTAGAGCCGGGCAGCCCAACCCTCCGGCCCCAACAACCAGTACTTTTGAATTTTTCAATTTTTGCTGACCGTTTTCGCCCAGTTCTTTTAGGGAGATTTGGCGCTGATATCTTTCGTTCTCTGCTAGCCTGCTCATTTTATCCTCCTGAAAAAGGTGGCAATAATGCAATAGTAGTATCGCCGCCAAGAATGGAGTTGCCCTGAATGGTCTTTTTATTCATCGCAATCGCATATTTTGTATGGGCCAATGCGGGGTACAATTTATATAAAGTTTCTTGAAGAGTATCAGTATCGGGAATATCGTAAAGAATCAGTTCCGGAGTTCCGGTGATATCTGTTAATTGTCCAAAAAACATAATTTGTACCTGCATATCAACCTGTTTAATTATGTAAAGATCAGTTTTATTCCTGCTACCAGGAGTACTATTGCCAGCGTATTTTTTAATATGTTTTGATTGAATTTCAATGAACCGAAATAGGAGCCAAAAAGACCTCCTGCAAAAGCTATGGCTACATAGCTAATCATATCTGGACTAAAATTTAAGCCTTTAGTCAAGTGACCAGACAAACCAGAAAACGAATTTACGAAAATAAATAATGCACTTATTGCGGCAGTTTGTTTCTGATCTGTCCATTTAAGCAACAATAAAACAGGAGAAAGTATGATCCCACCACCGATGCCAATTAATCCTGAAATAAGTCCAATAACAGATCCAATACCAATGGATAACCCTATCGAGTTTTTCTTTAGCTCTTCTGCAGTACTATTTTTAAAAAACAGAAAGCGTATGACTGGGATTAGCAGCAGCAGACCTACTATTTTTTTATACAAATCTGCTTCCATGGTGATGAGTCCGCCTATAAATGCCATCGGAATAGATGCAAGTGCCAGCGGCAGAAATATATTCCATTTAAAGTGCTTACCCCGGTAAAATTGAATAAATGAAGTAAGTGAAACAAATAGGTTCAGCATCAGTGCAGTTGGCTTCATGACTTCAGGCGAAAAGGCATAAATAGCCATTAGGGCAAGGTAACCGCTAGCTCCTCCATGCCCCACAGATGAATAGAGAAAGGCTACAATAAATAAGAGCAGGTAAAAGATATAGATATTTTCCATTTTATTGAATTGATGGTAGCATATGGATCTCAACCACTTGACCCTCTTTGATTTCTGTTTGATCCGCTTCCAGTTTGATCAGGCAATTAGCTTTAGCAAATGAACTAAGTCTGAACGATTCCTGCGCTTTAAGGTCATGAACCCTATAACCGTCATAAAAACCCTTTAAAAAGTGAGTTAGGCCAGGAGCCTTTTTTTGTGCTGAGTTTATTGGTGTTTGTATCTGTTTTAAGTCTATTTTTCTGTTGTTTAATAATCCTATGGCTGGGTAAACATATTCATAAAAGCAACTCATTACCGATCCTGGATTGCCTGGAAGACCAAAAATATACTTTTTTCCTTTTTTACCAAAGTAGATCGGTTTCCCTGGTTTTTGTTTGATCTTATGAAATATTTGTTCTATTCCATTAGCTTCTGCTGCTCTGATTACAAAGTCATAATCGCCAACACTTACTCCTCCGGTTAGCAATACCAGATCACTTTGCTGCAGGGCATTACTTAAAACTGAAGTTAGTGTTTCAAGAGTATCTTCGGAAGATAAAATATTAACTGTAAAGATACCTGTCTGATTTAATGCCGCTTTTAATGCGAATGAATTTGAATCATAGACCTGTCCGTGCGCTAAGGGTACACCCGGTTGCTGAAGTTCATTTCCAGTTAGAATGATGCTGACAGTTGGTTGGGGAAATACCAGTAGTTCATGGATACCTAGTCCGGCTATAAATCCGACTGCTCCAGGGGTTAAAATACAATTTTTTTCGAGGGCTAATTCTCCAGCTTTTGCTTCAGAACCTTTTATTCTGACATGGAGCCCGGCTGTAATATCTTGATCTGTGAGGGTCAATTTGGTTTCGTTCACCTTGGTCTTTTCCTGCATGACTACGGTATCTGCTCCAGAAGGAACAGCTGCACCAGTAAATATCCTACGGGCATTTTGGGGTTCCAGTGGGATAGAATCGGCAGGCCCAGCCTGAGTAATACCATCAATTAAGAGTGATCTGTTTTTTTGCCAGCCTTCAAAATTCAGCGCATATCCATCCATCGACGATTGATTAAATGGGGGAACATCGGATATTGAAAAAATGTCTTGCGCAAGAACCAATCCTGCAGCTTCATTTAAGGATACCTTGATAGGAAGCAGGGGTATTATGGTTTCATTGATCAGTTTTTTTGCTTCTGAAACAGGTATAAATTCTCTGGCCATCCAAGTTTATTTAGAACTAACAGCTGGTGAATTTCGATAAAATATTGCGTATAATCAATTGGAAAGGTATAATCAGTAGTCTATTATAATGTTATTTAAGCGCTAACCCCCAATACTGATCATACTTCTATTATGAAGGTCGTCGGTTTGGATCTTTTCAAAATCTTTAGTGAATTGTCCGCCCAGTTCTTTTGCCTTTGAAGCAATACTTTCTTGAATAAGAGGTAAAACATCTTCACCATTTCTGAGTGCACTGAGCAAGTCAGTTTCCTTTTGAGAAAAAAGGCAATTTTTCATTTTACCATCGGCGGTCAGGCGCATTCGGTTACACCCGCTACAAAAAGGGGAGCTCATGGTGCTGATTATTGCAAAAGTGCCTTTATGGCCATCAATGCTATATTTTTTAGCGGTATCATGGAAATCATTCTGTAGTGGGGCAGGAGTATAGTTACGCCCAATCACTTCTAGCATTTGTTCCATGGTGAATACCTGGTTGCTGCTCCAGCGATTACCTTCAAAAGGCATGAATTCAATAAAGCGAACATGTACCGGTAAATCTTTAGTCCATGCAACAAAATCATTGATTTCATGATCATTTATTCCCTTCATGACTACCACATTTACCTTTACATGCAGATTTCTTTGGATCATTAAATGGATATTATCCATCACTTTTTGAAATCCATCACGGCGGGTAATGATTTGGAATTTATCGGAGTCTAGCGTATCCAGACTAATATTCAATGAACTAACTTTTGCTTTTTGAAGAACATCTGCAAAATCATGAAGACGGGTTGCATTGGTTGTAAGAGTTAGTGAAACGGGTAGTTTTGAAAGCCTTAAGATGATGTCTGCTGCATCCTTTCTGACCAAAGGTTCACCTCCTGTTAAACGGATCTTATTGACACCATTTTGCACAAAAATCTTTGCCAGCGATTCTATTTCATCAGGCTGCATAAGCCTTGAATGAGGGGTAAATTCATAGTCCTCTTCGGGCATACAGTAAAAGCAACGTAAATTGCAGTTATCTGTAAGAGATATCCTCAAGTAATTATGAACTCGGTTAAAAGAATCAACAAGCATGTATAAAAGTAGTTTATTTAGGTAAATTCTTATAATTTTCTCTTGTATCAATGTCAATACTTCCTTGATCAAAGGAAACAAATCCCGTTTGCTGATTATATTTTTTAATTAATGATTTTGCCCCATTTTCTCCTCTTAATGCCGAAAGTTCAGAAAACAGGCTTTTATCAAACAGGGCAGGAGTTCCCAGAGTATCAGCATAGTTGCTAGCAACAATAGATTGTTTGGAGTCTTTATGTTTATTGATCAGATCATTCAGGAGTTGGGTACTTACAAAGGGCTGATCACATACCATCAGAATCGCAGCTTCTGATTCGGGAGCAATGATTTTGAGATGAGTTATTCCACAAGATATGGAAGAGGCCATTCCGCTTTCCCAGGAGCTGTTTTCTAGGATCAAGATTTGTGATTGCTTAAGCTTTTTTTCTATAGTATCTTTTGCTGAACCCAATACCACTATTATCAAACTTGCCATGCTTTCAAGAGCAGTATCAATACTATGTTGCAAGAGTGTTTTGCCTCGATAGCTCAAGAGTTGTTTTGGGCTGCCAAGACGTGCTGATCTACCTGCTGCTAGAATGATAATTGCAACGCCAGAAGGTTGACTATCCT
>CAMDQV010000192.1 GCA_945906015.1 Pedobacter schmidteae
CTGTTTCTTGATGATATGAGTTCCATTAACTGAAATATTGATCATTGGAAGATCTTTGATGGCTTTTGCAACTGCCTCAATAAAAATCGGTGTGAATGTGATCTTTTCACCTTCCCTCTTTTCAAAATCTCTCTTAACACGTTCTCTCCATTTTACCATATTGGTCACATCAGCTTCAACAAATGAAGTAACATGTGCAGAGGTTTGTTTGCTCATTAGCATATGATCGGCAATAAGCCTACGCATACGATCCATCTCAATAATTTCATCTCCTCCAGAAACGGAAGTAACTGGAGCTGAAGGCATTGATTCTATAGCTTCTGCTGATTCTGAACTACTTTTTTGAACCTGTAGTATATCATTTTCTTGTGTTTTATTTATTTTGATATAATCTAGGATGTCCTGCTTTGTAACCCGGCCTTCAGAACCAGTTCCATTAATTGAATTTAATTCTGAAAAGGATATTTCTTCTTCAGCGGCCATACTTTTTACCAATGGCGAATAGAAACGATCAGTGGTACTAAAGTTGACGGGTTTATTTTTTTCTTGAATACTTATATCCTTTACTTCTTGAATATATAGGTTTTCTATTGGTACTTCAACAGGAATAGTTTTCTCAACCGTTATCTCATTAGGTTCTGGGATATAAATTTCAAATTGGTCATCAAGATCAGTTTCAATTACTGCAATAACAGCGCCTACCTGAACTACATCATCTTCTTTATAAAGAACCTTAATAAGCTTTCCTGCTACTGGCGATGGTACTTCCGAATCAACCTTATCTGTAGCGATTTCTAAAATAGATTCATCAATTTCGATCAAATCACCAGCTTGCTTTACCCACTTTATAATGGTAGCCTCAGCAACACTTTCACCCATTTTTGGAAGCACTAATTCATATAAAGCCATTGTCGATTATTTTAAGAATTGGTTAACCCAGCGCAAAATTAAAAATTAAACTTAAGCCTGCTCCTCTTTTAGTAATTTAAAAAGTAGGGTTAGCGCACTGATTGCTGACCTTTCGATATTTTGAATTCTTTTATTTCCAAAACTAAATTTTTTGCTGATCATTTTTGTTTTTCCAGATATAGCAATCCAGACAGTCCCAACTGGTTTTTCTGTACTTCCTCCATCAGGGCCAGCAATTCCACTCACTGATATTGAATAATCAGATTTGTATTCAGATTTAGCACCAATTGCCATTTCTATTACAGTTTGTTCGCTTACAGCTCCAAAATCACTGAGTGTTTGTTCTGAAACACCAAGCATATCCATTTTCAATGGATTGGAATAACAAACAGCTCCTCCTACAAAAACCTTGCTACTTCCTGATTGCTGAGTAATAAGATGAGAAATATAGCCACCCGTACAACTTTCGGCTGTAGATAAACTTAATCCTTTTGATTCCATTAGATCAAGAATTACTTTTTCAAGGGCTATATCACTTTCTATGATAACATATTCGCCAATTAGGTCAGTTATGCTTTTAGAATAAGTAAGAATTTCTAAATTTAATTTTTCAGCATCTGAACCACTTCCACTTAAACGCAATCTTACCAATCCCAATTTAGGCAGATAGGCTAATTTAATATGCTCGGGAAGTGAATCTTCTACATCTGATATCTTTTCTGCAAGAATAGATTCACCAATACCTGCAGTAAGAATAGTATGATGGTAGATATTGGGTAGCTTAAATTTTTCCTTTATTTTGGGGATCACCAACTCCTCCATCATGTACATCATCTCAAATGGAACTCCGGGCATTGATATATAAATCTTATTTTTATTTTCAATCCACATTCCAGGAGCTGTACCATTCAAATTAAGCAGTGTGGTGCAATTTTCAAGAACTTCGGCCTGTTTTTTATTAATATCAGAAACCGGAACATGATAACGAGCAAAAATTCGCTCTACATTTTTAAGAGAATCAACATCAGTTCTAAATCCTGTTTGAAAATAATCTGCTAATGTCTTTTTTGTAATGTCATCTTTTGTAGGACCTAATCCACCCGTTATTAATATCAGATCTGCCCGTTCAGAGGCCTGATATAAAGTATCCAAAATATGCTGACGATCATCAGATACAGATGTTATCTGTTTAACTTTGACACCAGCAAGATTTAGTTTTTGAGCCATCCACGCAGAGTTCGTATCTACGATTTGCCCTATTAGAATTTCATCACCAATAGTTATTATTTCAGCTATCATATCAGAAGTTATTGTATGCATCACGGCGTTTACTAAGTTTCAAATCTTGAAGTATCGAAGCCTTAACCCTTAAATCAACACTGTAAAATTTATAGGTACCTATTGGCGACCATCTGAATGAAAGGTCCCAGCAATGCAGGTCGCGATAAATAGAAAATTGAGTTAAGCTAAGCTTATTGGCCTGGAAATCATATCCGGAAGTATATTGAACCTTCCATTTAGGTGTTACATTAAAGTCTCCAAAAATATTCAATGTGTTTGAAATATTGGATTGAAGACCGTTCTTTGAATAGTTAAAACTATAGGCTGCACTTACATTCCATGGCACATTAAAGTCTACAAAAGCATTGGGATCGCGACTAATTAAATTTAATTCTTCTCGCTGCTGACTTGTAAAATTTTGTTTTGCCTTATCGATTTCTGACAGATTCTCACTCCTGTTCTTGGCTGCCTTCGAATTAAAGCTAAAATCAGTAGAAAAGCCAATATTAGTTAGCCTGGCAAGCTTTCCTGATTCAATAGTATATTTATCGATCCGGTTACCTACATCATCTAATTGATATGGATCTAATGTTCCAAAAAAGTTTATTCCGATCTTTTCTTTAAAAAAGGCTGTACGTCCTGAAAATCCAATAGTTGATAGCTTAAAATACTCTGCCGCGAAATTGTAGTTACCTGAAAAGGAAAGACTTTGAAGAATTGGAATGTTTATTGAATTTTTTGTTGAATCAGCATCTGATCTAACTTTAGCCTCGATATTATTATCCATACTAAAACCAATACCAGCCACTCTGCCTGCAGATGGTGAACCAAAAACTGCATTTTCATAAATGGAATAACGAGTATTAATTTTAGAAGTATCACCCTGAAGATTCTGGAAGTATCCGAAACTGCTGGTTCCAAAATCAGGACGATAGTTAAAATTGACAGATGGGGTCATTATGTGTCTCAATGCCATTAAATTTCCTTTCTTGAAACTGAATTTACCATACAATTTAGTGGAAAGACCCGTGTTTAAACTATAATCGTATACCCTACTAAAACCTTGAAGTGTGTCTGTTACCTGTTTAAAACCTGAAGCAACTGGATCTAAACGTTTTCGAATAGTTTGCAGGTACCATTTTTCACTGTATTGCATTCCTGAGTTAAACTGGAAATATTTCAGAAGGTTTAGTGAAAGACTAATGGGTATATCATGCTGAATGCCATTTCTGAAATCTTTTAATGATTCTTTTTTAAAAAGATCATATTCTTTCGCATTAATAGAATTACTTCCCTGCATACTATAACCTAAACTCAGTCTCTGATACCATTTTTGTTCTCCGGCACGATCTTTTGAATCAAAGGGGTTAATTGTGGTCATGTTTAAACTAAAACGTGGCAAATCGAGGAATACTGTTTGTTGTTCAATGTCTTGACTATGTGAAAGACTTGATGAGAAATTAAATAGACCATTAGCAAATACCTTTCCATAACTGATACTAGATGAAAGCGTATTTCTGGCCATTTCTGTAGGATTATAAGATCCGGCAGCCCCAGTATTTGAAAAATATGAACCGGTTCCGGCATTAACTGAAGCGCTAAAGGTTGTACCTGGATTAGCCAATGGACTTTGGGAATGATTCCAGGTAAGGTTAAAGTCTTTGTTTGGTGTTTTATAGGATGGAGTACCTTCTACCCCGTTTTTTGTGGATGCAAATCTGAAGTTCAGCCCCCCATCATATTTATAATTTTTTCGATATCGTGCTGCCGTACCTATTTCATAAGATCCTTTTGAATATAAAGTTCCACGAGTTGAAAGATCCCAATAGTCATTTAAACCGAGGTAATATCCTAAATCTCGCATAAAAAAACCTCTCGTATCTTCTCCAAAAGTTGGAAAGAGTAATCCGCCTGATCGTCGGTTTGGTTTAGGAAAAAAGCCAAACGGCACTCCTATGGGTAATGGAATATCTTCAATTACCAGATAGGCAGGTCCAGTGATGATCTGTTTATCAGTGGCAATACCCCTAGAGATATGAATTCCAAAATGAGGATGTGGTAAATTACAGGTACTATAAATACCTCTTTTAAAGAAACCTTCATCATATTGATTTTTCTTGAATTGTGATGCCTGCAGGAATCCACCTTCTACATCTGTAAAAACGCCAAATGATTTACCTTTTTTAGTTTTATAATTAAAGAAAAGAGAATCTGTAGAGAGAGGAGGTTCAGCTCCCTGTGTAACTAGAGGTTTACCTGTATAAAGCTTTGTTTTTGGATTCGTAATTCCGCTGGCAAACAAGCTATTATTCTTTTGGTCAAGCCTGATATAATCAGCTTCTAATTCAAAATCTTCATACTTAACACGAGCTTTTCCATACAAATACACTATATTGTTAGTCATATCTGCTTTTATTGAATCCTCAGCTGAGTAAGTTACTTTTGAAGTAAAAGCACCTGATGCAGTTGATTTTTTTGTTACAGTATCCAGTTTTATCGTATCTGATGATAATGTTGTTTTTCTTACCGCGGTATCAGGTCTTAAAATAGGTCTTTGAGCATAAACAG
>CAMDQV010000193.1 GCA_945906015.1 Pedobacter schmidteae
TGGGCGAGCTGATCGAGTGGGGGCTTTCTAATGATTCTTCAGATGGTGCTGATGACTGCAGTAATTGCGGTATGAAAAAAGGTGTTTCTGAGGATTGTTGTAAAGATCAAAAGCAGGAACTTAAGCTAAAGGAAAGCCAAAAAGCTCCTATAAGTATATTTAAGGCAAAAATTTTTGACAGAGAGCCCATAACTTATCATGAACTGCACCTAAAGGCTCTCCGTTCATTTGACGAACAAGCTATTTTTGTTAATTCAATTCCGCGAACCGGGAAGACTCCTGTCTTTATCCTTAATCGCAATTTCCGAATCTGATAAATTTCTTTCTTTGTGGCATTTCTTTGCCATTAATCCCGTTTTCAAATCCTGAATTTATTGAGCATGCTCCATGTAAACTCGTTTAAAGTTTTTAGGGATAATGATCTATCATTCATATTTTAATCATGATTTGGCATCTGCATTAGGCAGCTGACAGATCCAATTATAAATTTATTAAACACGTATAAACATGAAAAAGTTAATTAACACAAGCGCACTACTAATCGTTTTATTTTTTGCTGCATGCACAAGTTCTGAAAAACCGGCCCAAGCAAGTACTGATACCGCATCTCATAGCATGACTGCAGCAGTCTATACTTGCTCGATGCACCCTGAAATAATCAGCGATAAGCCAGGTACCTGTTCGATGTGTAAAATGGACCTTATTGTAAAAACCGATGAAGCCCACTCTGCAGATTCAACTGTTACAGACAGTAGTCATACTGCTCAGCAACACTAAGAAAGATGGTTGAGAACATCATTTCATTTTCTCTGCGTAACCGCTTCATCGTATTGCTATTTGCAATAGGAATCTTTACTTGGGGGCTATTTTCTGTAAAAACAAGTAAGATTGACGCTATTCCGGATCTATCTGAAAATCAGGTTATTGTATTCACAGAATGGATGGGAAGAAGTCCGCAGATTATTGAAGACCAAATCACTTATCCATTGGTAACCAATTTGCAGGGTTTGCCCCAAGTAAAATATGTACGAGCAAATTCCATGTTTGGGATGAGTTTCATCTACATCATTTTTGAAGATAATGTAGATGTTTATTGGGCAAGGTCGAGAGTGCTAGAGCGACTTAATTCAATCGGAAATGTTTTGCCTGACGGAGTTAATCCTACCATAGGCCCAGATGGAACCGGGGTTGGGCATGTACTTTGGTATACGCTTGATGCCAAGGGTATGGATCTTGGCGAACAGCGTGCGGTGCAAGACTGGTATATCAAATTTGCACTTCAAAATGTAGCGGGGGTAAGCGAAATAGCATCATTTGGTGGTTTTCAGAAGCAGTATCAAATCAGTATCGACCCTGATAAACTCAGCTATTACAAACTCAACATCCAAGATGTGATGCGTGCAGTAAAAAGTAATAATAACGAGGCCGGGGGTAGAAAGTTTGAGATGAGCGGGATTGGTTACATTATCAAAACTACCGGCTATTTGAAGTCGATCGAGGAGATAGGTAATCTTTCTGTGCGCACGCTGGGTTCAATCCCGGTCAAGATTCGTGATATAGGAACTGTTCAGATGGCTGGAGAAAGCCGTCTGGGTATATTTGATTATAACGGAGAGGGTGAAGCTGTTGGCGGAATTGTGGTTTTACGTTACGGTGAAAATGCCAATGAGGTGATCAATAAGGTGAAGGCAAAAATGACGGAGGTAACCAAAGGGCTTCCCGAGGGTATGAAATTCAATATTGTGTACGACCGAGGTAAGTTGATTGAAGAATCCATCTCATCTATTAAAACTACATTGATCGAAGAAATGCTTGTTGTTTCACTGATCGTCATAATTTTTCTTTTACACTGGCGTAGTGCCATCAGCATCATCATTCAGATTCCAATTACCATTGCAGCAAGTTTCATTGTGCTGAATGCCTTTAATATTTCATCGAATATCATGTCTTTAACAGGTATTGCTTTAGCGATTGGAGTGATTGTGGATAATGGAATTATCATGGCTGAAAACTCATATAAGAATCTGGCGGTTAGGCAGGCCGAATTAAATGAACAAAGAAAAGGAGGAAGTGCAGATGTGGTTTAATAAAAAAAGATCTGAATCTGGTAATGGGAATGATCAGGATTATGTAAGGCTTTCAACTGAAGAAAGACTGAGCATTATAGAAAAGGCTTGCAAGCAGGTTTCGAGGGGAGTATTCTACTCTACCATAATTATCATTGCTTCATTCTTGCCGGTATTTATGCTAACCGGACAGGAGGGTAAGCTCTTCCATCCGCTGGCCTATACCAAGACATTTATATTGGTGATCGATGCCATTCTGGTATTGACACTGGCTCCGGTGATCATTTCATTTTTTATGAAAGGCCGCTTTCGTCAGGAGCATGAGAACCCGATAAACAGGGGTATGGAAAAGGTGTACCTGCCCATCATCAGGGCTTGTATCCGGAACCGGAAAACAACAATTGGAATCAATATTATTGCCCTGATCGTTAGTATTCCAATGCTGATGAGCCTGGGACGAGAATTTATGCCGCCACTGGATGAGCAGTCAGTGCTTTTTATGCCAGTTACTTTACCAGATGTCTCCAATACTGAGATCAAACGCATCTTACAGGTTCAGGATAAGGTCATTAAGTCAGTTCCGGAGGTAGATCATGTTCTTGGAAAGGCTGGAAGGGCTAATTCGGCAACTGATAATTCACCGATTAGCATGATCGAGACCATTATTTCTCTCAAACCAAAGGGTGAATGGAGGCCGGGTATCACCAAGAAGGATATTATTAATGAGCTGGATGCAAAGCTTCAGATCCCCGGAGTGGTGAATGGCTGGACTCAGCCAATCATTAATCGGATTAATATGCTTTCTACCGGTATCAGGACAGACGTAGGCGTGAAAGTTTACGGACAGGACCTACAGCAGATTAGTCATATTTCTCAGGAGGTTCAAACCTTGCTAAAGAGCATTGAGGGAGTAAAAGACCTCTATGTAGAGCCTGTTACTGGTGGAAAATACCTAGAAGTTGAAATTAAACGCGATCAGCTGGAGCGCTATGGATTAACAGTTGATGATGTGAATGCAACCGTCGAAACCGCAATCGGTGGTGCCCCTTTTGCCTCTACAGTTGAAGGCAGGAAGCGTTTTAATATTCATTTGCGTTTGGGCCAGGAGTACCGCAATAGTATTGACAGACTGAAGCGCATTCCTCTTAATTCACCCGATGCAGGAACAATCCCATTGTCGGCAGTTACGGATATTCATTTTGTAGATGGTCCTCCAATGATCACTTCAGAAAATGCGATGCTGAGAGGAGCAGTAATGTTCAATGTTCGCGACCGTGATTTGGGGCATACCGTTCAGGAAGCGATCGATAAGCTCAATAAAGATCTGAAACTACCCGGAGGCTATTTTGTAGAGTGGAGCGGGCAATATGAGAATCTATTACGCGGACAAAAAACGCTGTTCTATATTCTTCCCATTGTATTTTTTATCATTTTCTTGGCTCTTTATCTAGCTTTTAGATCAATCAGGGAAGCTTTTTTAAGTCTAGTGACCATTCCATTTGCCCTTATTGGGGGTGTTTTTATAGTCTATTTCTGGGGAGTTAATCTTTCTGTAGCGGTTGTTGTAGGTTTCATAGCTCTGTTTGGAATTGCAGTAGAAACAGGAGTAGTGATGGTTATTTACCTGAATGATGCAATGAATCAGTTAGTTGCCTTAAAAGGAAATTCAAGCGAGACCATTTCAAAAGAGGATTTGAGGGAATATGTGATCAATGGCGCTGCAAAAAGACTGCGACCTAAGATCATGACCGTTTGTGTGGCTCTTTTTGGATTGATCCCGGTATTATGGTCGGGCGGCGTTGGAAGTGATGTGATGCAGCCCATTGTGCTGCCCATGATAGGAGGGGTTCTTACTTCATCTACGCATATTCTATTGGTTACACCACTCATATTCCTGATGACAAAAGAGTATGAATTGAGAAAATTTGGAAAACTGGAGGTACATGATGTTAAACATTAAAAAATTAGTTCTTACAGTGCTGTTCATTGGTTATGGACTTGCTTTTGGGCAGGTAAAGATGAACCTTGAACAGATATTTGTAGAAATTAAAGAAAAGAATCTTGGCCTGATGGCATTCGATAGCCGCATACAAAGTAAGGATGCAAAGGTTACAGGTGCTGGAGCTTGGATGGCTCCGATGGTAGGTGCGGGTACATTCATGAGCCCTTACCCTTTTCAGGGGGTTGCAGACAACAATAACAGGGGTGCACTTATGCTCAGTGCAGAACAGGATATTCCAAATCCAGCTAAGATCAAAGCAAAAAAGGAATACCTAGAAACCCAGTCCTTGACTGATGTATTTGGTAAATCTGAGCAGTTGAACCAGTATAAGGCGAGAGCAAGACAGCTTTATTATGGCTTGCTGATTGATCACCGCAAGATCAGGTACCAAGAAGAAAACAAGCAAATCATGGAGACCATAAAAAAGCTTGCATCGATTCGCTATCCTTTTAATAAGGGAGGACTAAATCAGGTTTTTAAGGCTGAAGGGAGGGTTTATGAGGCTGAAAATATGATTTTGATGACTGAAGCTAGTATCCGGTCAAAAAAGATCGCTCTCAATGCATTGATGAACCGGTCGGCAAATATGGAACTCGAAATAGACACTACTTTTAGAGTTGACTTTGTTCCAAAGGCTGATTTGGATACCGCTTATTTTGCCGGAACACGGAGTGATA
>CAMDQV010000194.1 GCA_945906015.1 Pedobacter schmidteae
AAAGCTGTTCCAGTATCTCTAGAATAGAAATAGTACAGATAATCAGATTGAATTTAAAATCAGAAACACAGCGTTAAATTATAAGAAATGAAAAAATCCACAGTCCTTTTTAAAGCCCAGCATCTAATTTTGTTTTCCATCAATAGGAATTATTTTTTGATGCTAATTGTGCTGATTATGACAACCTTTTTAGCCAATGCCCAGGATGCTTCCCGAAAAATTTTCAGAGCCGGTGCTGCTACCAGTAATATCACCCCGAAAATTGGAACATCCATCAATGGAAATATGAAAGATGGCACTGTCAAGCAAATTCATGACGAAACACATGCTCGCTGTATTGTATTGGATGATGGGAAAACCAAATTGGCCATACTTACTGTAGATCTTTGTATGATTTATAGGGAGGAATTGGATGCAGCTAAACGCAGGGCATATGAATTAACCGGTATTCCTATAGAAAACATGATGATATCCGCCATTCATACGCATTCAGGCGGGACGGCTTGCTCGGTCTTTCAAAGTGATCCAGATCCGGAATATCTGAAATTTCTCAGAGAAAGAATCGCTGATGCGGTAGTGCGGGCAACTAATAATCTTGCCCCGGCTCGTATCGGATGGGCTGTTGGCAATGAGCCAAGCCAGGTATTTAATCGTCGCTGGAAAATGAAACCAGGCAAGCCATTAATAAATCCATTTGGTACAGAAGATCAGGTAAAGATGAATCCGGGTATAGGTAATCCAGATCGCCTGGAGCCATCCGGTCCTGCAGATCCTGAACTTCCAATTATATCTGTACAAAGTACTGAAGGCAGACCGATAGCCTTGCTTGCAAATTACTCCTTACATTATGTAGGAGGAACTGGCCCAGGCGAAATATCTGCCGATTACTTTGGAATGTTTGCAGAACGGATAAAAGGATTACTTGAGTCGGATAATGAAGGGTTTCCTCCATTTGTGGCCATGCTGTCTAATGGGACAAGTGGTAATATTAATAATATCAATTGGTTTGCAAATGAAGCTCCTGCAGCCATGCCGCCATATGCTAAAATGCGTCAGGTGGCTAATGTTGTAGCTGCCGAAGCTTATAAAACAGTTCAAACTATCCGGTATCAGGATTGGATTTCTTTAAGTTCTGCACAAACAGAAATTAATTTAGGGGTACGATTACCTAAAATGGAAGAAATTGAGCGCGCAAAAGGGATCATCGCCAAAGCAAATGGGCCGATTATGAATACAATGGAAGAGATTTATGCCCGCGAGACGATGTTGATCAAGGATTTTCCAAAACAAGTACCTTTAATTATCCAGGCTTTCCGTGTTGGCGATCTGGCAATTGCTGCCCTTCCTTGTGAAGTATTTGTTGAAATTGGATTAGATATCAAAGCAAAAAGCCCTTTCAAACCAACATTTACAACTTCCCTGGCCAATGGTTACAATGGCTATTTGCCTACTCCAGACCATCATAAACTAGGTGGTTATGAAACATGGAGAGCCCGGTCGAGCTATCTGGAAGTGGATGCATCTACCAAAATCAGCACTGTTCTTTTTGGTCTGCTGAAAAAACTTAAAAATGAACAACCTTAAATTTTAAGTATTGATTTAAAAAAAATGTTAATTTATTGGTTTAAGCAGTTGATAAAATAGTATATTTCTTCTCTGGAAAAGTACTATCGTATTATGCTCTAAGCATTTATATTTAATTAGGGAATTTTCTATTACTATTTTATTTAACAAGTTTATGAACAGATTTTATTTAAAACGATACCTAATTTTTGCCTTTTTATTCATAGCATTTACAATTACAATAGCTGCTCTTCAACCTGATCCGCGTTCTGCGCGGCTTAAAAAGGCTCTGGATAGTTTCCAGATCGAGCCCGGAATGCGCATCGACCTGATCGCAGCTGAACCTCTGGTTATTGATCCTGTTGCCTTGGTATTTGATGAAGACCGGCAAATGTATGTGGTTGAAGATCGCGGATATCCCGACCCTGCAGTAGGAGGAGCACCCACTCTTCTTGGCCGGATCGCACTTTTAAAGGATACAGATGGCGATGGGAAATACGATAAACGAACTGAATTTGCCACTGGCTTGACTTATCCCAATGGGATACTTCCCTGGAAAGGAGGGGTGTTTGTTACCTGTTCGCCAGATCTATTTTATCTGAAAGATACCAATGGTGACGGTGTTGCTGATATTAAAAAAGTAGTGCTTACTGGTTTTTTTGCAACACAAACAGCCCAGATCAGAACGAGTCATCCGATTTTGGGTCTCGATGGCTGGATTTATGTGACTGGAGGTTTGAATGGCGGAACTATTACTTCTCCTGAACATCCCGATCGTCCAGCTGTATCCTATAAGTCTGCCGATGGACGCTTTCATCCCGAAACCTTTGAGTTTCAGGTTACCGGTGGTAAAAGCCAGTTTGGTTTAACATTCGATCCCTATGGCAGACGCTTTGGATCGTCAAACCGTCATCCCGTTATGCATACTGTGATGGAGCCCTGGTATTTGAAGAGGAACCCAAACCTGCTTTTCAATGAAAGTGTGCAGAATGTTTCTAAAACTGAGGCTGATGCTGTGGTGTATCCAATCTCACATTCAATAACTAGTGCTGACTTTATCCCAAAACTTATTGGCCGCTCACATGCGGGTACCTTCACGGCGGCTAGTGGACTGCTTGCTTTTAACGGAACCGCCTTAACACCGGCTCATCAGGGTAATATTTTTATTTGTGAATCGGCGCAAAATCTGGTTCAGCGCCAGATTGTGAATCCCGAAGGTGTTTCTTTCAAATCTAAAACGCTTTATGAAGGCCGAGAATTCATTTCTTCAACAGATGAATGGTTCCGCCCCGTATTTCTGCAGCATGGTCCTGAGGGGGCTCTTTATCTGGCCGATATTCATCGCAAGGTGATCGATCATCCGTCATATGTTCCCGAAGAGGCAAGACCAGGTTTGGATTGGGAAAGTGGAAAAACGGATGGCAGAATCTACCGTATTGTTCGAAAAGACTTTAAAGATAATATAGCAGAGGTCTCTTCCCGACTAAGCTCCAAAAGCAGTATGGAAAAGATTTTGGCCTCCCTGGCATCTTCCGAAGAGTGGGCGCGTGCCACAGCACATCGTTTATTGTTGGAAAAAAATAGCTCTTCAGCTACACTGATTAATGGACTTCGCAAAATTGCATCACAAGGAGTCTATCCCGAAAGCCGTGCACGTGCTTTATGGTTGCTTCATTCACTTAACTCTCTGAACGTAACAGTTGTTAAGTTGGCCTTGAAGGATAAGACTTCTGGAGTTCGTGAGCAGGCAGTATTGCTTGCCGGTGGTTTGAGTGATAAATATCCTGAACTGGTGCAGGTCTTGCTTGTAGCTGCAAAAGATGAGGCAATGCGCGTTCGTTTTAATACAGCATTGGTGTTGGGCTCTCTAGAAGGCCCTGGCGTAATTAATGCAATGGCCCTTATTGCGGCACGTGATGGTGCTGATCAATGGGTTCGTGCTGGAGTACTAAGCGGAATTGAGAACCGTATACCTGAGTTTTTAGCAGCATTTAAAGCGCAGAAAAATGCCGATCCAATAGCCTTTTCATTAGTAATGCAGGATCTGGGTCGTTTGCTTGGTAATGGTGGCTCAGTTGCCGATTCCCGTATTTTTATGAAGGATGTTTTGAATGCTCCTTCAGGTATGGACTGGCGTGTATCAAGCTTATTGGGATTAGCTGAAGGAGCCTCTGGTAGGGCAAAAGACTTTAGTAGCTCAAGTAAAGGATTTATTTATGCTTTGCAGGGAGAACAAGTTTCTGATCTTCAATTAGATAATTTTATTTCAGCAACTAGTAAGATTGCTGAGAATCCTACTGTGGCAAGTGCTGATCGCGTTCGCGCAATGGCTCTACTCGGGTTTACTGATTTTGACCGCGCCAATAAAACATTACAGAAATTGCTTGACCCGGGCAATCCACCAGAACTTTTATTAGGAGTGGTTGCTTCGATCTCACGTTTGAATGATGCAAGAGGTGCAGCTATGCTTACGGCCAAGCAATCCTGGTCGGCTTATACGCCGAGACTAAAATCAGCAGTAACCTCGGCATTAGTTTCTAAAACTATATTTATCCAAGAACTGTTTATAGCCATTGAAAAAGGTGATATCAAAGGAGCTGAAATCTCATCTGCCGATCGTACCCGCCTACTTTCAAGCAAGGATGTTCAAGTAAGTGACCAGGCAAAGCTGCTCTTTAATGAACTAGAAGGTGGCGATCGGATGAAGGTTTATCAGGATTATAAACTTAGTCTGAGCGCTTCCGCAGATGGGAGCCTGGGTAAAGCTGCTTTTCAAAAATCTTGTTCAGCATGTCATACCTATCAGAAAGAAGGCGGTAAAGTAGGCCCAGATTTGACAGGAGTAAAAAATCAACCTGCAGAAGCATTATTACTTCATATTCTGGTTCCCAACTACGAGGTTTTACCGGCATACCAATCAGTTTCGGTAACTACGAAAGATGGTCGTTCGATGAGCGGTTGGCTGGTTTCAGAAACAGAGAACAGCCTTACCTTACGTACAACTTTTGGTACAGATGAGGCCGTTTTGCGTAAGAACATTGCTAGCCTGGGTAATTCGGGGCTATCATTGATGCCCGATGGATTGGAACAAAATATCACTAAAGATGAGATGGCAAAATTGATCGCTTACCTAAAGGGAGGATCCTAATAAATAATTGAAGGATATGCTTTCAAAAGA
>CAMDQV010000195.1 GCA_945906015.1 Pedobacter schmidteae
TAATCAGAGCTTATTTGATGTAACTTTATATTTTGTGATAATTTACCCAACTTTGGCACTACATCTGTAAGATGATAGATAGAATCAATTTCAAATTCTGAATTAATGAATTCGGTAATTGATTTTAATCCTTCAACAATGAAAAGACCATGTTCTTTTCTGAACTTTTTTTGATGTAAAGATTTTATAAAACTTATTTGAGACTTTGAAATCATACCTTCTCTGCCGTAGTTGTTTACCTGCAAGTATACTGCTTTTGTTCCTAATATTTGCCGGATGTAATGCATCTAGGTATCTGCCCGAAGATCAGGTATTGGTTAAGAAAGTTAAGTTAGAGGGGGTAGACAATCAATTTTTAGAAACTGCATTAACCTTTGTCCAGAGTGATATTCGACCTAATTCAAGACAGAATCTGGCTTTGTATAATATTTTTAATACTCGTAAAGGAAAATATCGTACCGACAGGATCAAAGCAATTGGAGAGGCTCCCAATGTACTTGATAGTTCATTATTGGAGATATCACGTGTTCAGATTGAGAAATTCCTTGCCTCAAAAGGTTATTTTAATGCCAAGGTAAAAAGCGACCTTGAGATAAAAAAGCAAAATGCCGAAATTATCTTCACGGCTGATATTGGTTCTGAATTCAAGATCAGGAAAATAAGTTTCGAAATTGAAGATACCACAGTTTCTGCTCTTTATCTGGCCAACCGTGATAAGTTTACCCGTTTACAGGAAGGCAAGCGCTTCGACTCAGATACCCTTGCCTATGAGCGGGAACAGATATACAAACTAATGAAGCAGCATGGTTATTATGATTATGTTAGGCAGTTTGTGAGGTTTGATGTGGATAGTAACCTGCTCAATAATGAAGCTAATCTTAGATTATTTCTTACAAATCCTGTAAATAAATCTGCACATCAAACGTATAGAATTGATAATAGTGTTGTTACTATTTTTAACAGTAATGGGCTAAATGCCGGACTAAACACAGACACCGTTACAATTGATTCACAATTTCATTTTGTTGATTATTCGGGTAAATTTAATGCTAAGCCAATTAGTCGTTATATTTATTTAAAGAAAAATGATCTATATAATATTGATAATGAGGAAGTTACTTATGATCGTTTATATGATTTTAATGTTTTTAGAAATTTGAAGATCGAGTATCAGAAGTCAAGCGACAGTACCTTTAAATTAGTACCAAATTATTCGATTACACCACTTAAAAGGATGAGTAATAGGGTTGAAGGTGAATACACTTTCAATTCAGGACGTAATGGATTCAATATTGGAAATACGTATACCAACCGAAATCTATTTGGGGGCGCCGAACATCTGGAAATTAAGGCAAAATATGGAATATTTTTCAATGCAGATGGAAGCGGCAATGTTTTTGACCGGATCTTTAGCCGTGATCTTCAGCTGGGAGCAAATCTGGTAATACCCAAATTATTAGTTCCATTCAATATTCCTTTAATGGGAAGAAACGGGATACCACGTACCACAATTTCAAGTAGTTTCCAGCTTTTTGATCAAAGACAGGCCTTTTCAAGCAGGGTTTTTATTAATTCAATAACGTATGATTGGGTAGAAACTAAAACTAAGCTACACTCTTTCACGCCTTTAAATATTGAATTCAGGAAGGGAAAACTGGATCCTGTATTCAGGGATAGTTTAATTCAGAGAGGCTTTGAATTATATGTTAGGACCAACGATAGGCGTTTTTTCAATCTGGGAAGTCAGTATGCTTTTACCTCTAATGCTATTAAGCTAAATACTTATAGTAATTTTTTGTATTTCAAAGGCTCAATTGACGCAGCTGGCAATTCGCTCGGATTATTGAATAAGATAGCGAACTTTAATTTAGATAATGATGGTTTCAGAACTATCATGGGATTGCCTTATCAGCAATATGTAAAGACAGAAATTGACCTGAGATATTACTGGTCATTTGGTGGAGAAAAGCAATTGGTTGCTCGTATTAACCCGGGTGTTGGTATCGCTTATGGTAACAGCGATCAATTAACTTTTGAAAAGAATTTCTTTGTAGGCGGATCAAGTGGAGTAAGAGCATGGCAGGCACGTACTTTAGGACCCGGTAATTACAATAGAGCAGTTCTGGGTAGCGATGGCAAGGCAGATACATTAAGAGCCAACCTTCGTAATCTTGATCAGTTAGGAGAAATCAAAATGGAGGGTAATTTGGAGTATCGTTTTAAAATAGCAGATAATATTTTGAATGCAAAAGTCAAGGGAGCAACTTTTGCAGATATTGGAAACGTTTGGAGACAAAAACAAACTGTTGAAAATCCAGGTGGTGAGTTTAAATTCAATCAGTTTTTGGGTCAGCTTGCAGTTGGTGTTGGTGCTGGTTTACGTTTTGATCTTAACTACTTCGTGTTCAGATTCGATGCTGGTATCAAGGTGAAAGATCCACAATTCACAGGTTCAGATCAATACGTAATAAAGCATCTGTTTAATAAGAAGCAATTTAAACTCGATTATGCAGAAACAAACCGACCGGATATTTACCGCTTTGTGCAGTATAATTTCGGTATTGGTATGCCATTTTAAAGAATATTCCTAGATCAGGTTCTTCAAACCATCAAATACTGTTTCAAAAAAAGTGGGTAGTTTAAGCCCCTTGCTTGAATTGTAATAGAATAAAAATACCAATAGGATAATGGCAATAATAATGAATTTTCGAAACAGGGCAGCCATTAGGATTAGAATTAAGGGTACGATCACCAATATCCACCAGCTTATTCTTATGGGATTTATAGAATCACCTTTCCGGATTACATAATATAATTTACCATGTGTACCAGATTCGTTTTCATGACGTAAATAAAGAAAAGTAGATTTATCAATTGCTTGTGCCGCTACAGCCACACCATTATTAAATTTTAATTCCTGAGCAAATCCATTGAAGCTAAATTGAAAGGTCCCGCTCAGGTTCTCCAAAGGCTTATCCAAAGAATCGACAGCAATAATGGCAATCTTATTATTCTTGAGCAAATTCTCTTTCACAATAAAATTATTGAGAACAACTTCGTTGCCCATTGTTAATTCTGACTGAGAATAAGCCTGATTGCTTAATAAAATAAAAAATAGTCCGATAAAAATACTTCTGAGATTATTCATTCAAATGATCGTTTACTATAATTAAAAAGCCAATATGGAACATGATAAACATTAATGGTCTTGAACTTGTGTGACAAGAGTTACAAATCTAACTTTTTTCAATTCATTCACTGCTCTATTATGATGGTTCGCTCCAGTTAGTACGATAATTCGTTTTCCTTTATTAATTATTGCCAATGCTTTGATGTTATCTGCAATTCGCTGATCACGGCTAACCTGAAAGTCATCGTAATACTGATATGGCGTATTTTTCAGAACCTCAGTCTGCCCTTTTGTGAACTCCTCAGTTAATGCATCATACGTTCCATCCATTAAATGGTTTGCACCCAAATTTGCCATCATTTCTCCTCGTTTAGTGATAATTGCTGGGAGGTCTTTGGCAATTCTAGCTTTAACAATAGCACTGTCGCGCATTATTTTTTGATTCATTGCTCTGAATTTACCGAACTCACCAATTGTTTCCTTCATAAAATTTGGAGGGAGAGGTTTACCTTCAAAATCTGATCCCATGAAGTCAATACCGGCCTTTACTGCCTCCGGGAATTCATTTTTGAATAGGATCATTTCCGGATTATACAATGGATTTAAGTAAGTTGTGTCCCTGTTCATATCCTCTGGCCTGATCTCTACGGCAATGATATCGGGTTTAAAGTTCTGAATAATTCGTCTTACATGTTCAAAATTGTAATTCACATTCTTTTTATGTCCGCCATGAATTGTTGGAAGAACGAGTACCTCAGTTTTTTGAGCAAAAATTGGGTTTGTAAAACTGCTGATTACAAATAGCACAGCTAAATAAATTTTAAATTTCATGTGATTAAGGTAAAATTATTTACTGACTAATCCATCCTGATCAAGACTGATTATAGTATTGCTTCCTTCTTCTCTGATACTAATGAGGAACTGCCCGCTATTAGCTTCAAGATTGAGTATATTCTTTTTACCGTCTATCTGAATATCGTTTTCAGAAACTTTTAGTTCATTCAGACTTGAAGCGTATTTTTTATTTTTTTTAAAGTATTCTTTCTGCTTGTAATAGGCAAGCCATAAGTATTTACGTTGTTTTTCTGAATAGGGGAGAATAAATGTTTGTTCACTATTATTAGGAGTGTTTTCAGAAAATAGGGTATATCCCCATCTTTCCGGATAGTGCATATTGATTATACCTTGTGGGCTCCAGCATGAATAATGAGGAGCAAAAGCCTTTCCAGTACTATCTAATGCTTTGGAATAAACTCCATCTTTAACTAAAAAATTAAAATTAATTCTCAAAAAGTTGATTCTGAAACGCGTATTTTGTTGCACATCTTTTGGATTAAAATTGAACGCTGAAAGTGGTAAGGCAATCTCTGCAGTCCACCCCTTATCAATGTCCTCTGATTTATTGATCGTCCCGTTTATTTTAACGGCTGATTGAAATCCAATAGGCATCCATCCGCTAACCGGAACACCTGCATCCCTGTAAGGCTTATTCATGATCAAAAAGAGCATGTTATTTTGAGGGTTAATCTGAATCTCAAAATCATCATTCATATTATTATC
>CAMDQV010000196.1 GCA_945906015.1 Pedobacter schmidteae
AGATCTAGCGCCCATCTCGATATTTCCTTGTTTGATGGTACTGCATCAGCGTCTTGCTGCTTTTTAAAAATATGCTTAAAAAATTCCTCGTTCATCTTAATCTTTACCAAAAATTTTATAAATAGTTAACAATACAAGTTTAACGAAAAGAATGTCTTCACTTGGTAAAAACATCTGGATAAATTTTTTAATTGCAGCGCAGATGTGTTAATAGCAAAGCTGATCTAAAATAATCTAGCTTTCTATGTCAATGTTGTATTTGTTTAATAATCCCGGAATACCCTGCATTGAAAATTTGGCCATCTTAATACGGTTTAGTTCAGGATCAATAGAATAGTTGAAAGCGGTACGAAAATCTACTCTTTCTATATTAGCATTATCAAATTTAGCATTGCTCAAATCGCAATTTTCAAAAATGGAACCTGTAAGTTCACATTCAGTGAAATCCACTTCTTTTAACTGAGAATTTTTGAATGTAGTTTTTTTGATTATTGTTTTGTAAAATGATGAGTGATTCAGCTGACAATTTTCAAATGTAAATGAAAGACCAAATTCATTACAATTTTCAAAATGAAGCCCTAACATTTTACATTCATTGAATTTTATGTCTCTAAATGCAGTTTTTGTTAAAACAGCAAGACTTAGATTAGAGCCAATAAATTCGCAATCAATAAATTTAATCTCAGAAAGATTTGTATTTGAAAAATCGCATTGTCTGAATACACAATTTTCATATTCTCCTATTTCCAAAGCCTCCTCCTGAAATTTTATTCTATCGAATAGCTTATCTTCTGTATAATTCATGCCAAATTCAATGGATTTTGTTAGAGTTCATTATCGTGTCAATTGATGTAAGCTAAAGACTTTAGAGGGGCTATTTACACCTTCAGTCTTTAGTACCTCTAGAATTTTTTTAAAGGTCTCTGAATTGCCTGCAATATTTGAGAAATACACAATAGAAGTTTTTTGTCCTGGAATATTAACCGAATAAGTACTGAAACCGCAGGTACTTCCTGAATGGAATAATGCCGGGTTATCTTTGTCGAAATAGAACCACCCAGGACCATAAAAACTACTGTTAAGCTCTTTTATAGAAAAATTCATTCGGTTTAATGCTGTTGGTAAATCCAATAAAGTCCCCTTCCATAACGCATGAGTCCATTTTTTATAATCATCTAACGAAGTGTAAACTCCACCATCACCTTTTATTGCACTTGTTGAGCTTTGATCATTTGCATAAAGTTTTAAGTTCTTATCTCTTGCAAATCCAAAGGAGCGATTAGGAATTGAAATTGCAGCTTCATAAACCAGCGATTTCTTCATTTTCAGCCGATTGAATATTCTTTCCTTCATGAATTCGGGAAAGGTTTGTCCCGAAACCCGTTCAACGATCAATGCCAGCAGGGCATAGGCAGAATTGCTATACCTGAACTCAGTGCCCGGATTTGAATATGTTTTATTCTGGGTTCTTAAAATATTCAAGACATCAATATCCAGCAATGGAGTGGTAATGGTATGATCCATTACTTCCTCGTAATCAATAATTCCTGATGTATGGGTAATCAAATGGCGCACTAACATTTTATCACCAATACTTGGGGGTAATTCTGGTAAATAACGGGATATTGGATCATCAAATGAAATCTTCTGATCTTGTTCAAGCAGAAGTATACACATGGCGGTAAATTGTTTTGAAACAGAAGCAAGTCTGAAATTTGTGTTTGGTTTAATTTTATTTTTACGTTCAATATCGGCCATTCCGAAGCCTTTATTATACATGGTCTCTCCATTTTTTTCCACATAAAGTGCAAGTCCTGGTTCGCCTTGTAGAATACTACTATTGATGACTGAATCAAGTCGTTTTTCTAGTTGAGCGCTGGCAGTATGCGAAATCATTAAACTTAAAATGATGAGAATATATTTCATACTAAATTAAAAATGGTGAACTTTGTACTTAAAATAGTGGATCAATTGTTCCTGTTTATGCATTTGAAAGCAGCATAAAAATTAGTTTTTGAGGAGTTTTAATAACCTAATCAAGTCTTCTGGTGTGTCAATAGCTTGACTTTCTTTATCTGTAATTGCTGCCTGAATAGCGTATCCATTTTCAATCCAGCGTAGCTGTTCCAGTCCTTCTGCTATTTCTAGATCTGACACTGGTAGTTTGGTGATTTCTGAAAGTGTTTGCCTTTTGAAGGCATAAATGCCTATGTGTTTATAAAAAGTATGTTCACTCAGCCAATTATCTATTTTTTTACCTTTTAGGTATGGTATTGTGGCGCGGCTGAAATAGACTGCCTGATGGTTTTTATTAAGTATTACCTTGGGTGTATTTTCGTTAACTAGTTCCTCTTTTGTATGAATTAATTTAACCAGAGTTGCAATTCGGGTATTGTGATCGTCAAAGCAGGAACAGAGCAGATCAATCTGGTGTGGGTCAATCATTGGTTCATCTCCCTGTATATTGACCAGGATATCAAATTCAGGAAATTGTTCGGCAACTTCTCCACAGCGATCAGTTCCACTCGCATGCTTTGATGAAGTCATTATCCCGTTGCCTCCAAAAGTTTTTAAATGATTCAAAATACGTTGATCATCTGTTGCCACAATTACCTTGTCTAGTCGTGAAGACTTTTGACATTGCTCATAAACCCTTTGAATCATGCTTTTTCCGGCAATATCTATGAGGGGTTTTCCAGGAAACCGGCTAGATTCAAAACGGGCCGGGATAATTCCGAGGATCTTCATCGGCTTTTGAAATTATCGGTTTTGACTAAAATAAACCATGGATCTCGCGTTCAATACTATTGATCACAAATCCAAGATCTTCAGGATTATTGGCAAAGTCAAGTTTATCTTTATCAAGTACCAATAGCTTACCTTTTGTGTAAGAGTCGATCCATTTTTTGTATTTATCATTCAGTTTAGAAAGGTAATCTAGCCTAATTCCTGCCTCATATTCTCTGCCACGTCTCTGTATATTGTTAACCAGAGTAGGAACTGATGCTTTCAGATAAATTAACAAATCTGGTGGCTTAATAAAAGTTGTGATATTTTCGAAAATTGAACGATAGTTTTCGTAATCCCTGGTGGTCATTAAGCCCATATCATGAAGGTTTTCAGCAAAAATATAGGCATCTTCATAAATCGTTCTATCCTGGATGATATTTCGTTCGGCGTTCTGTAATTCAAGAATTTGCTGAAAACGACTATTCAGAAAATAGATCTGTAAATTAAAGCTCCATCGTTTCATATCGCTATAAAAATCTTCAAGATAAGGGTTATTATCAACAGCTTCAAACTGAGCTTCATAATTTAGATGCTTTGCAAGCAACTCTGTTAGGGTAGTTTTACCTGCCCCAATATTTCCAACTATAGCAATATGCATGATGTTTCTGGTAAGTGTTTAGCGACGGCCGCTAATTGTGTTTGAAAATACAAATAGTTTTTTAATGAAGGGAATTTAAAAAGTTTTAAAGCCAATTATTTCCCTTACTTCTCTAATTGTTGTTGATGCGCTTTCTCGTGCTTTAATAGCGCCAAAACGGGCAACCTCTCGTAAATAAGTTTCATCTTTTGCGATCTCATTGATCCGTTCACGAATAGGAGCTGTAGCAATGATCATATCTTCAGCTAGTTGCTTTTTAAAGTCGCCGTATCTAATCCCGCAATTTGTGTAAAGCTGGTCAAAATGATTGTATGTGCTGTCTGAAGAAACAATTTTCATCAGGTCAAATAAATTTTGAATGGATTCATTTTTTGGCTGATTTTCTTCAGTAGGACCACTGTCACTTACAGCCCTCATTACCTTTTTTCTGATTACTTCAGGTTCATCTGAAAGATAAACAGCATTGCCTTCGCCTTCTGACTTACCCATTTTACCTTTGCCGTCAAGTCCGGGAACTTTTACCAGTTTATCAGTGAAATTAAAGGCAAATGGTTCTGGGAAGTATTCTCTATTATAGAGCCTATTGAATCTATTACCAAAGGTTCTTGACATTTCCAGATGTTGCTCCTGATCTTTACCTACGGGTACTTTTGTTGCTTTATGAATTAGGATATCAGCAGCCATTAAAACAGGGTAGGTCAATAATCCTGCATTTACATTGTCGGGATGAGCACGAACTTTATCCTTGAATGAAGTACTTCTTTCAAGTTCACCCAGGTATGCATTCATGTTCAGATATAAGTATAATTCTGCTATTTCCGGAACATCTGATTGAACATAAATTGTTGCTTTTTCAGGGTCAATCCCAGCAGCCAGATACTCAATCAATACTTGCCTTACATTGCCATGAAGATCTTCGGGATTAGGGTGTGTGGTTAAAGAATGATAGTCTGCGATAAAAAAATAACAGTTGAATTCATTCTGCATCTGTACAAAGTTTTTTACAGCGCCATAAAAATTACCTAAATGCAGTTTACCGGTACTGCGGATACCACTAACAACAGTTTCCATAAGCCTCAAAAATAAGAATTTTTTCTGTAACTGAGGATTAAAGGGTTTGGTATGCCCCTTTTTTATTATAAAGCTACCTAGATTTTTGTATTTTTGAATCAATGAAAAGACTTTTTAAAAGCGTACATCTTTACTATTTTCAAGTTTGGCTCGCTCTAATATTTACGTGTCTTTATCCAATTATTTTTTATT
>CAMDQV010000197.1 GCA_945906015.1 Pedobacter schmidteae
TTCCAACACGGCCCTGTTTTACTCCTCTATCTTTAATATTTTTTTCGATATCGGGCCGGGTAGGCATATACATTGCTGTAACTACCCTTCCTGTGATCATTTCATCATTCAATGTTTTCCAGCCAAGTTCAAATTGATTTACATAGCCCATGACCTTTAAAACCTGCCAAGCATCATCAAGACCAATTTTTTTTGCTCTCTCCAATAAATTATCAGCCACTTTAGGTCGACCATCTAAAAAACGATCGCCTTTCCATTCAGAGGTTAAAAAAGATAACTCTTCTTTTGAAATTGTTTGTGCTGATACATTCCCTGAGATCGAAACTAAGGTAAAGACAGAAAATACCAATGATTTAATTTTCATAATTATAATTTGTTACTATAAATAAACATAAAATATTTTAAAATCAGGCTTAAACATTTTCAAAATCAAAGATTAATATTCTTAGAATTTGTTAATTGAACTACCCGAATTAATAATTTTCTTTTATTTCCTTTTTTGATTTACTTTGGAAAAGTCACCTTCCAGATACTGCCCAGCTTGGCATCATATTCAATAATATACAAAGAGTTACCAAGCAAAACAGCATCTGACGGATTATTGAACGAATCTACAATCCGGGTTGTTTTTACAAAATAATTATCACTTAATTTATCATATGACATGTCAAGATGAAGCAAATCTCTGCCCTGATCTGTGAAAGGTTTCATTAAGCTGGATTTAGTTCCAATAGTATTTCTAAGAACAAAACCATCGCCCTTAAATTCAGCAGAAAGTTTTCGCTTAGTATCAAAAACAAGACCTAAGGGAGAACTGTGAGCTGTAAACGTACTGATACTTACTCCGGTATTATCTCCATCAAGTATTTTACCGGAATGCCCTCTGTACTCATTTGCATCAGGACCAAGATTTTGAACGCCGGGACTAAATTTTACACCCTCGGGTACTTTAGGGAAATCTGGATCATTTCTGAAATACTTCATCAGCATCCCGTGTGAAGTAGCCGACAAGAATGGGTCTTTTTTCGGATCAGGAATGAAATCAGGATATTGCTGCGGATTTTCAAGGCCTCCCATGACCCATGGAAATCCATAATGTCGGCCTTGTCTTACCCAAAACATATCTTCAGAATGATCATAGTCTGAAGAATTAACAACAGCAAATAAATTGCCTTCAGGATTAAAGGCCATATCATAAGCGTTTCGAATCCCTTCAGCATACAGATAAGCATCTGCATTTAATTTATTTATATCATTAGGTAATAACAAATTCTCTGCATTGACAGGTATTCGAAAGATTTTGGTAGTTAAAGCATTATCTCGTGCATTAATATAAACTCCCTTGTCATCCTGAATTTCACCATGTCCGGTTCTGGAGCCAGAAGTAATGTATATATACTGTTTATCAGGACTCATTACCAAGGCATTCCATCCATGATCCCAGGTTGTTGCATTTAATCCGTAAACTTCTGTATTAAAAACAACAGTCAACTTTGGTGTGCTATTGGGTATAATTGAAAACCGTACCAATCTTCCGGTGGTACCTCTGTTACTATTTTCAATAGTGTTGCCACATAAAAACAATTCAGAACCAGCAAAAACAGCTCCCTGCAATTTTTTTATACCATGATCATTAACCGTTAGAATTTGTTCAGAAACAACAGAGCCATTCTTTTGGCTGAGGTGAAAAACACCGCCATCAAAGGTTGTGTAATAGAAATCACCAGACACTGGATGAATCAATATGCGAACTGCATTAGCTTGGACATCGGCAAATTTTTCAATTAAAATATCAGGCCGTAAGGGTATGGGTGTTGATTGAATTACCGGCTTTAATCTTGCAGTAACCGTTTTTTCGTCCTTTGCTTTAGAATCATTCTGAGCGTAAGAAATAGAAGGTACTATCAATAAACTGAGAAGCCCAATTAAATATATACTTTGTTTGATTTGCATTTTTTTATTCTGTTTTACCTAATTCTCTAAGAAATACAATTAATTGCCAGCGCTGCTCTTCAGTTAAAGCTTCTTTAAAAGGAGGCATGTTACCTTTTCCATTGGTTAATTTCCAAAATAAAGCGCCATCTTTTTGTTTGATCACTCGCTGATCATGAAAATTTGCAGGCCTGATTCCCATTGATCCACCTGCAGGGCCATCTCCATAGCCTGTGTCTCCATGACATGAAAAGCAGTACATATTGTATAGCTCTTCACCCTTTGAAATGTATTCCTGAGATACTGCTAGTGGATTTTTAAGAGAATCGGCTGATGCCGGGGCTAGCCATGATTCTTGCTTTAGTGTATCCTGCAACAACTTAGAATCAGCCTGTTTATATGAAAAAGACTGATCATTAATTGAAGAAGAGAGTAGTATAACAGCAAAAGTGCTTAATAATAAAAGAGTATAAAAATTATATTTTTTCACAGTGTTAAAATTTATTATCAAACAGTTCTTTTGCAACACTATTACAGCCAATAAAAATCCTGAAAATTGATATTGGCTGTACTAAGTTTGAAATCAAAAATTACAGGATTGCTCCTGCTATTTTCTTTAATAATTAAATATAGGCTATCGCATCCATTTCAACAAGAGAATTACCCGGCACACCACCTTTAGCAACGGCAAGGGTAGAGCGTACAGGAGGTTTTTTCCCAAAACGACCTTTATAAATCTCATTCATTCCACTGTAATCTGCAATATCATTTAAATATACAGTTACTTTCAAAACTTTTTCCATTGAGGATCCGGCTTTTATAAGCTCTTTTTCAAGCTCTTTCAATACAATTTCAGTATGTGCCTTAATCTCAAAAGGTGCGCTATGAGCTCCTTTACCGGCGATATAGACTAAACCATTATGTATTACATGGCCAGAAAACATAGGAACATTTTGAACAGAAGTGATATTTCCTGCAACTTTTTCAGGCGATGATTCAATTGCTTTGGCATTGGCTACTACACCTAATCCGGTTACTCCTACTACTGAAGCGAATATTTTTTTAAGTACTGATCTTCTTTCTGTTTTCATAGTATTGTTTTTTAAATAAATTATTATTTCTTTTTTGACATTACCCATTCACGCCCTGGTTTATCTACCCTAAAGCTTTCCATATTACCTTTATCCTGAAGAGTAATGTAAGCTGTTTTTCCATCCTTACCACCAAAAGCAATATTACTAGGCAATTTACCTATTGTGCTAATCTCTCTGATCAATTTACCTGTCGGAGATAACTTGGCAACAGTTCCCTTGCCATGTCTTGTAATATATAAATTACCATCAGCATCGCATCTCATACCATCCATTCCAAAATCAGGAAATTCATGGATAAGTTGTTTATTGCTTATTTCTCCTTTTGCATTGAGATCATACTTCCAGACCTTACGTTGAACAGACTCATTCACATAAAGATATTTATTATCAGGGCTAACTTCAATTCCATTGGTAGTACCCATGCTGTCAAGCATAGTAAATTTGCCATCAGTATCGATTCGCCATATTCTACCGGTATTTTCCTTCCAGTTTGGATCGCTGGCAAACAATCTATCTTTATTATCTATAGCGATATCATTAGGTTGGCTCAATTTGGGATTATGAGCAAAAACACTAACAGCTTTTGTTAGCATATTAACTTTAAGAATATTGTGTTTGGTATAATCAGCGATAAGCATATTGCCTTTACTATCGAAACGAATACCATTTCCGACACTACCTGATGGAAGTTCAAGAAATAAACTTGATTTTCCATTTACAGTTACCTGCCCTATGGTTCCTTGTTTTGCATAATTAACAGCATAAACAATTCCTGTAAGTCCAACTGCAGGCCCTTCGGCACCAGAGGTAAAACTCTTGGCCGGTGTTAATTCACTCGAAACAAAAAGCTCCTGTGCATAACTGATAAAAACTGGCCCTGTAAATAATACAGAAAAGTATAATGTCTTTAAAAGCTTATTATTAAAATGTAAAACCATATTTTATTGAATTATAATCTATTTGTTTTATGAGTATAAATGATTGGTTACCCTCTCTTGAGTAGTTAAATATAGTAATGGATTCTATACTTCATTGAATTAAAGGGAATTTGGATAGTATAATGTTACAGTATATAGAACACCGTACTGATTCATGAATAAAATAACATGTCAATTAAGGTAGTTTTAGCTATTTATATGCTTTTTAAGCTATTTTAAGCTCAAAACATATAAAATCATTGCTCTTGCATCATCATCTGATAAAGCTGGGTGTGGTGACATAGGAACTGCACCCCAAACACCACTTCCACCAGTTTTTACTTTATTAACCAGGTAATCTACATTCGCTTTTGTGTTAGCATACTTGTTGGCAACATCTTTATAGGCTGGTCCTAAAAGTTTATCCTGTATTTTATGACATGCAAAACAATCTGATTTTGATATTAGCAATTCGCCCTTCTTGATATCTGCATTATCTGTATTTTCAAGGGCTTTAACTATAACTTCAGGTTGACTTGTTTTTACTGTTGGTTTTACTGCGGCAGCTGCACTAAGTTTTGCTTCAGGGGCATAATCTTGCTGACTAGCTTCAACCGTATTCTCTGAGGCTGAAACAGTACTGTCTACAGCAACAATTACCTTTGTGGTATCAGTAGCAAGTAAAGAACTTGTATCTGATACTGCT
>CAMDQV010000198.1 GCA_945906015.1 Pedobacter schmidteae
TGGCAAATCGATTAATTCGAATTTTAATATTTTTTGCTTCAAAATGCTTAGTTTCCTTACCATTTAATAGCCTGGATACTATCGCAACCTGGATACTATCACTTAAAAACAAATGTAATAATTCATTTTCAGATTTCATTACCAGATCAATATTTGCATCTGAATACGTACTTTCAAATAGGTAGGTCTGGTCTTCAATTATTGGTGCAAAAGATTCATCCACTAAAATTTGCTCTTTACCACTTGTATAGGTTTGCTGCTCAGAAGGTTTACCCTTGCACGATACTAGCGATAATGGTACTACTAAATATAGTAAGATCCCTAAACTTTTCATATCCTTTATAACTAAGAACGAAGTAAACGTACAAATCTGATAAATGAATATACTATCAAAAGTATAGCAAATGCAAGTCTGTATTCAAAAGAAAAATCAATTGGAAAATCCTTCCAAAAGATAATCGCAACTCCTAAGACAAAATATAGGGAAAACATCCCCAGCCCTAAAATAAACAGAAATCGCTTTGCGGGCGATTTCTGTTTGTTCTGTTCTGATTCAGAAAATGACATCAAACCTATTGTCCTGCCAACTGGAAGAAAATAGGCATTGTATAAGCCACCCTCACAGAGCGACCATTTTGAATACCAGGTTTCCAGGCTGGAGCATTTTTCAATACACGACTTGCTTCTTCATCACAACCACCGCCAATACCACGAAGTACTTTAATATCAGTCAGTTGTCCATTTTTTTCAACAACAAAACTCATAATAACGCGACCTGTAATGTTATTTTCACGAGCCATAGGAGGATACTTCAAGTTTTTCTGAAGATATTTTCCCCAACCAGCCATACCGCCGCTAAACTCTGGAAGTACTTCTACACTTGCAAAATCCTTGATACTATTATCCTCGGTAACTTCAACTTCTTTTGGAGCTTCGCCAACTGGTTCATCGATAACGATGTCTGCATTTGGATCACCCTCAATAGTCTTCTGACCAGGATCAGCAACTTTCAATTCTTCAATTGTAGGTGGCTCTTCATCTCGAACTTCTTCTGCTGGTACAACTACCGGAGGAGGAAATTTAATCTGATCGATCTTTGGTTTAGGAGGTTCAGGTGGAGGAGGTGGAAGCTCTTCTTTGTTAATTGGAGGAGGAGGTGCAAGAACAACTTCTGTCATCTTTAGCTGATCATCCTGTGGCAATATTCCGGAGATATACCTTACAATTAATGGCAATGAAACCACTACAATAAAAAGTATAGAACCAATAATAATAGCACGGCTTGTGGTTTTGGAATTATCTTTCCTTAAATCATACGCACCATAGCTTTTATTTCTCCCGGTGAATACAACATCCAGCCATTCCGGTTTGAATAAATCTATTTTAGACCCTAACATATTTAATTCTTTAAAGGGTTAATAATTGTTTAATATAACTATTTGTAGAGGCCATCACGCTTCAATAAAGCGATATCCGGATCAGATATCTCAACGATCGCGTACCTATCTATATTTGAAACTTTCATTTCATCAAGAATATCAACAAAATTTCTATAATTTGACTGATCACTAGGTTTGATCAAAACGATTAATCCTTTACTTGGATCACCAGTAGTTGCAATAACCTTTTTAGCATATTCGACCAAAGCTTTTCTGATGCCATTCCTTCCATAATTATCAACTTGAGGAGGAGTTAGGGGCTTATCAACAAGTCCCATATACCATTCTATGCGATTATTATCACCTAAAAGTATGGTCATTGTTCTATTATCAGCAACTGTCAATTCCTGCTGATCAACTTTTTCCTTATCAGGCATGGCTAAATCCATTGCCTGAGGTTTTGCCAGCGTAGTAGTAAGCATGAAGAAGGTAATCAGAAGGAAAGCCAAATCAACCATCGCAGTTAAATCTACACGTGTTGATTGCTTCTTACTTCTTACTTTCCCGCCTTTATTCTTACCCCCGCCGGAGGTGTCTAATTCTGCCATCGCGTTTTATATTTTTTATACGAATTACTTCTCGTCTGCCCTCAAAGAGGTAATCAGACTAAATTTGTTAATATTTTGCTCCTGAAGGATTCCCAATATTTTCTTGATTGAGGGATATTCTTCCCCTGAATCACCTTTAATACTGACACGCATATCAACATTATTTAGTTCTTTAGTTGCATAACGTGCTGATAATAGCCAGTTGTGCAATTCGGATGGACGTTGACCTACTGAATCTGTAGGAATTCCAGGTTGTAACCCAGCCGCATTACGCTCATCTCCTTTTAACATAATGATCTGCTTAAGATTTCCAATTGGAACTCCAAAACTTTCAATTAATGAGAAACGCAATTTTTCTTCGTCCGTAAATGTAATCTGGTATTTTTCACTCATTAATTCCAATGTGCGAACCCTGATAGGTTGTCCCGGAACTCCAAAAAATACTTTTTCCTGACCAACAGTAAGCGTAGCAATATCAATATCTGGCAATTTGAACTTTACTGTTGATGCCGGAGTATCTACTGGTAGCGGTTCAGGCTGACGGGCTGTTGCTGTAAGGATAAAGAAGGTAAGCAACAAAAACGCCACATCACACATTGCTGTCATGTCGATAGCTGTACTTTTTCTGGCAACTTTAATTCTAGGCATTGCTTATTTTTTAATTAATAACGATTTACTATAGAGATGAAACTATTCCGGGAATTCCATAAAGCCCGGAATACTATTTCAAAACCTATTATTTATGAGTACTTGCATATGTTTGAACGATAGAGAAACCAGCCTCGTCGATCGCATATGTCAATTTATCAATTTTAGAAGTAAATACGTTGTACATAACAATTGCAAGTGCAGAGGTAGCGATACCTGTTGCAGTGTTAATCAATGCTTCAGAAATACCATTTGCTAATGCAGCCTGGTCAGGAGAACCTGCAGTAGATAAAGCCGCGAAAGCTTTGATCATTCCAGTTACAGTACCTAATAGACCCATTAAAGTACCAATAGATACAAGAGTTGCAATTACTGTAAGATTTTGTTCAAGCATAGGCATCTCTAAAGCGGTGGCTTCTTCAATATCCTTTTGAATAGCAAGACATTTCTGCTCAGTATCCATCTTTGATTCAGTTTCCATCTCTTTATATTTCTTCAAACCTGATTTGATCACATTTGCAACAGAACCTTCCTGCTTATCGCATTCTGAAATAGCTGCATCAACGTTTCCAGAACCAATGAAAGCCTGAATTTTTTTAACAAATGAGTCAACATTTCCTTTACCTGTTGCTTTGTTGATAACAAAGTAACGCTCGAATGAAAATACAATTACCATAAGAAATAATCCCATAAGAACTGGAACTATGTAACCACCTTTATAAACCATACCGAAATAATTTCCTGGCAATGGGTGACCTGTTTCAGCATCTCCACCTTCGAAATTCGATGGATCTCCCATTACGAATTTCCATAAAAGTGTTCCGACAAGAATACACATCACAATAGATAGACTTGCAAAAATGCTTGAACCAGAGCTTTCTTTCTTAGCTGTTGTTGGTTTTGGTGCGTTCGCCATTTTTTTAAATTTTAGTTTTTAGTTGTTGATTAAATAATAGAAGTTAATTAATTTTTAGTTGGTAATGTTTTTTAAATATAATCTATGATAAATATATAACTATAAAATATTTTTGTTAACCAAATATTAAAAGGTTAACAAAAATATAATTTTCGACTTAATAAAAAATTATTTGTGAATTTATTAATTCCTATAAAAACCATCCCTAGAATTAAGCAAGAATGATGCTTTTCTAGAAGAAGATTGCCTTCACAATCAGGCAATCATTTTACAATGAAAACTATTTTTTATTGTAAATGCAAATTTACCTTGCGATTTTTAAAATTAAACGATCACATTTATTCTAAATTTATACATAAGTATTTCATTATCATCATATTAAGAATATTGTTTAAAATTTGATACAAATGCTTTTACCAGGCTTGCAGCTTTATGGTCATAAGCTTGTTTGTCTTTCCAGGTATTTCGAAGAATTTAGATTTTTGAAGGAACTCCAGAGCAACTAATAGGCATTGCCAATCCAAATAAGGAATGCTGTCTAAATTTTATATCATTTAAGCTAAATTTAATGCAATTGCTATCATTTAACCTAATCAACAAACTCAAGTTATTTAGAAACTAATTCGTAATTATTTAATAATCAATTGATTAAACTAATTATGGAAAGAATTATTAAGATCCGATTTTTTTTACTTTAAAACCATCTGCCAAGAGTAATGTCATCACTTTTTCTCGAAAATCTCCTTGAATAATAATTTCGGCATCTTTGGCAGTCCCGCCCACTCCACATTTTTGTTTTAATTTTTTACCCAGAATCTGCAGATCTTCTTGACTTCCAATAAAACCGGTAATCAATGTTACCGCTTTACCGCCACGCTGTTTTCTGTCAAGCTGAACTCTCAGATCCTGCAAGCGGGGTTCTGGAGTTTCCTGAATTTCAGAATCATCAGAAATATAGCCAAAATCAGGATCGGTTGAAAATACTACCCCCTGATATCCCTTATTTTTTTTAGACATAATTTAATTAAGGATATGTAATGAATGTGGGTTAATTCCAATAGTAAGTGTATTTCCCATATTAAAAGGATCTCCATC
>CAMDQV010000199.1 GCA_945906015.1 Pedobacter schmidteae
ATTAATTTCAACTTGGCATTTAAAATATTCAAGCATTATCCTAATTGATCAGATTAAATAAAAATCAAAACTATTCGAAGCGCTCCATTTCCCTTTTTATATCTTTCGATTTCAATGCTTCGCGCTTATCAAAACTTTTTTTGCCTTTGGCCAGCGCAATCTGAATTTTTGCAAATCCGCTTTCCGAAAAAAATAATTCAACAGGAATTAAGGTATAGCCTTTGAATATGACTAGAAAAACTAATTGGGGGACAACAAGGAACTTTTATACCCTTTTTTTTTATGCCGGGCAAAAATTTATTTGCTATTTTCAAAATAATGCTGCATATATTTGTTTAACTTTTAAAAGATAAAGCCATGAAAACGATTAATTTAGCAACCCAAAATTTCTCAGCCACTCAGCCACTCAGCCACTCAGCCACTCAGCCACTCAGCCACTCAGCCACTCAGATTTAAGTTCTATGTAATTATGCTTGTCGGATTTTTATTCTCCAATTTTTCCATTGGGCAAGATTTTATACTACAAAATAACACCCCTCCTAATCCTCAAGCTAGTACCTCTTTTTTACAATCATTCCCATATCCAGCGTCAGTATTAACTTTATCACAGCTCGATGTAGGAAAAGGCTATGAAAACAACCTTACAAGGGGGGTTTTTTATGGCGGAAATTTAGGCGTATCACAGCATACTTATAATTTCGGTCAGCCATTGGGTAAATGGAGTTTTATAGGTGGGTGGAAAATATATAAGTCCACTTTATGGGGTACTCCTGGTCAAAATTATTTGGTTAATTATCATAGATGGGGCGATTATTCAGCACATTTTGGTTTGCGTACTGCTTATATATATTCAGATGATGCCTTTAGTCCGGCTGATGCCGCTAAAAAGGATGCCGTTATAAGCTGGGGTTATGAACATGGTAAAACCGAAAACCGACTTATTTTTCAATCCATAGAAGGGGTAGATGCAAGCGGTTCAACTTATATGACAGAAACCGAATGGGCTACTATTTTAAGTAATGGAAATATTGGAAGCGGAACGCCAACACCTAATGCACAATTTCAGCTAAAACCGTTGAGTTCTTCAGCTACTACACCAATGTTTGAAATATTAGATTTTAGCAATAATTCTAAACTCATATTTAAATCGGACCGATTAGGATTAAGTGTTTCAAATCCTACAGAGGTATTAGACGTATTAGGAAATTTTAAATTAAACGGAAATCAAAATATTACAGGGAATTACGCTCAAACAGGGAATATGGCTGTAACCGGCAATGCAAATATTGCAGGTTCAACATTTCTTGATGGATTTTTAACAATAAGGGGCAACACTTCTGCTGGAATTATTCCATTAACAATAACGGATAACGCAACAGCACCTAATAACCTGTTTATAGTTGATCATTTAGGAGATGTAAGAATACCCAACGGCGATTTATACTTACCATCAATTACAGGAACAGGTGCATTCCCAAGAATCTTAACCATAAATGCAACAGGCCAGGTTGTTTCCGGCCCAGCACCTACAGCCAATACCTTATGGGAAATGGGTGCTAATAATTTAACTAGTAATGGAATTATCGGAAGTTTAACAAATTTTGACATTGAATTTCATACTGGTAACGTTAGTACCACACCTGTGGTAGCTTATAAAGTACATGGCGTAAATTCGACTTATAGAGGTTTTACAGAGTTTAATAAGCCAATGGCTATTTGCACTACCGCTAATGACTTTTGGACCTTAAATTTAAAATCAGCAGGAACAATAACAGGTGTACAGGGGGTTTTGAATTGTGTTAGTACCACTGGTGCTTCAATTCTTAAAGTGGATAATGGGGGGAATATGTATTTACCCGGTATTGCTCCTTCAGGAAGTGGTCAATCATTTGTTGGGATAGATGCTTATGGGCAGCTTACCGCTATGATGTCAAACACTGGATATTGGGCTAGTGCTGGTAATACATTTACTGGTACAGGGGCTACCTATACATTTGGTAGTTTAGGTACTGCCAATGATAAAATTGAATTTTTTGCCGGGGGTAATAAAGTTTTTGATACGTGGACAAGTACATCAGCAACTACGGCGGAAGGCTCTACAAATTTCTGCAGGAATGTAAGTATTCAAGGAGGAAGTACCTCTACATATTATCCAAATGGAAATGGTGGGTTTGCTCCCACTTCCAATTGTAATAATACATATTATTCTTTAAATTTACGTTCTGCCATTGATCCAACCCATCCTAACTATGATGACAAGGGAATATTAAGGTGCACGGACGGCAATAACAATGAAATTATGACTATGGGTGCAAAAGCAATAAGTCTTTTTTCAAACACAACTATATTTGATATTAGTATAGGTTGGGATCGTTTCCATCTAATGAACCAAGCAACTGTTGGATCTAATATTCTAATTATAAGGGGAAAAACCAAAGTAAAACACCATATACTTCCTGATAAATCCATCACCGTACCTATTATAAACTTGGGAGGAACAGGTACTGGTGAGCAATTCGATAATATTTACGGGACAAATCTTGAGTGTTCTACTATTGCAAGCAGCTCTATCTATAATAGTGGTACTATTCAAACTAATCTGCTGTTACCAACTTCCACTGTAAGTAATATTGGAGCATCAGGAAATGAATTTAATCAGATTTGGGGGAATGATATTCATGCGGAAAATTTAATACCTATTACTCCATGCATAACTACAAGCTGTACTTCAGGCAGTTCAATTGGTAGTAGCTTAGCTTGGTGGTATGAAGTAACGACTCAAATTAGCACGGTTATGTCAGATAAAAGACTAAAAGAAAATATTGAACCATTGAAGTATGGTTTGAATACGATATTAAGTCTTAAGCCATATACTTATAATTTTAAAAGCAAAAAGAATGAATTTCACCATGGATTTATGGCCCAGGAATTAAAAGAAATATTTCAAAATTCAATTGTTCGGGGTAAGGAAACAGATACATCGTGTATGGGAGTAATTTATGATGAATTTGTTCCTATATTAACTCTTGCTATTCAAGAACAACAAGCAATAATTGAAGCACAAAAGGCTAGTATAGATTCATTGAAGGAAAAGCTAAATTTAGTTTTTGCTTCTAATACAATTATAGAGAATAAAAATATAACAGCCCAAAAAGAAGTTTTAAATAGAGTACCTCTTCTATTTCAAAATCATCCCAATCCTTTTAATGGATTTACGTTTATAGATTATTTTTTACCGGATAATGTTTCTGATGCTTTTTTAAGGGTTATTGATAGTAACGGCAAACTGGTGAAAGCATTCCCAATCAATAAAACTGGGTTTGGGCAAATAGAGTTGGATTGTAGAAATTTATCAAGTGGTCAATATCATTATAGTCTTTTGGTAAATAGTCAAATTGTAGATACCAAAAGTATGCTAATTGCTGAGGCTAATTAATTTTTATTAGAATTCAAAGAAATGCTTAAACGCGCTTTACTATATATTACATTCACTTTGGGTATGGTTCTTATTAACCAAGCACAAAGTTTTAAATGGATAAAGCAAATTGGAGATAAAAGTGGGGAAACTTCTCCCATCTGTAAAGTATTACCTGAAGGGCAAACAATAATAGCTTGGCGTTATAGTTTCACCACACAGATAGACTCTTTCAAGGCAACCGCTAAGGGATATAGTAATCCATACATTCTTTCTTTTCTTAGTAAAGAGGGGAAAGCCAAATGGATATGGAAGCCTGATAGCTGTTATTCCACATTTACCATTTCTTCTATTAATTATTCAAAATCAATAGGTAAAATATATATAATTGGCAATTTTAATAAGGGGGCAGACATAAATAATCAGTCATTCAGAGGAAACACTAATGGTTTTATTATTAAATTAGACACCAACGGTACTTTCGAAAAAATATATACTTTATCTTTAGACACGAGTGGACTAATCTTTGAAGGATTTGAAGTTTCGAATAATAATGATATCGTATTGGGGGTTTTTTATGATCAAAATAAGTCATTTCCTAGCTCCAATTTGAAAATTCCAAGTATTAATTTTTCGATAAATAAAACGGGTAATTTTGTTTTAAAACTTGATAAAGATTTAAACCCCATAATGGCATCAAAACCAATGTATGGGACTAAATTTGGGAAAATTCTAATAAGTAAAAATTCTAATAATATTTTAAGTACCTGCATTTACCGCGATACATGTATTATTAATGGTAAATCCTACTTTAATGGGAAGAATATATTTTCGGCATACATAACCTATTTAGATAGCAATTTGAATTTTAAAAAAGTTTCTAAAATCTATACAACCGTCTCTACCGACAATTCTATTACTGCCCTTCGCACTTTAGGTAATGGTGATTTGATAATTGGAGGTTGGTTTAGGGACTCTATAAGTATTATTCCTCAACAACATGTTGGTTATACAATGCCTTTATACGCATGTCTTGACTCAAATGGTAAATTAAAATGGGCTAAGTTACCACAGTTTAAAAATGGTGATTGGCATAATTCTTATATTTATGACCTTGATGTGGAGGATGGTTATATTTTGGGTGGTGGTAGAATTATAGGTAATACTGTTTTTGATGATTTTAATCTACCCGATTCCTTAGGATTATTCTGGTTTTTTA
>CAMDQV010000200.1 GCA_945906015.1 Pedobacter schmidteae
TCTGGATATTGGAGTTGGAGCGAATTGTATTTATCCGCTGATTGGCCAGTTTGAATACGGCTGGGCTTTTGTAGGTTCTGAGATTGATCAGCTTGCCATTCGTGCCGCAACAAATATTACTGAAGCTAATGGACTTTCAAAATTTATAAGTATCCGCAGGCAGCGCTCTGAAGATCAGATATTTACAGATATTATTCATACCGAAGAAAAATTCAGCTTGAGTATCTGCAACCCCCCGTTTCATTCTTCAATGCAAAAAGCTGCCGAAGGCACCGATAGAAAGTGGAAAAATCTGGGTCAAGATAAAAAAGATGGAATAGACTTGAATTTTGGTGATAAAAATTCAGAATTATGGTGCGAAGGCGGTGAGGAGCGATTTCTTTTAAGGATGATTGATGAAAGTGCCCGATTTTCCCAATCAGTTCATTGGTTTACCTCTCTGGTTTCCAAGAAAGAAACCCTATCAGCATGTTATAAGGCCCTAGAAAGATTAAGTGCAACAGAGGTTAGAACCATTGATATGAAACATGGACAGAAGGTGAGCAGGATACTGTGTTGGACTTTTATAACAGAATAATTCTGCTAAGCTTTGCTCTTTTTTCAGTTATCAGTTATCAGTTGTCTGTTGTCAGAGGTATGAGGTATGAAGTATGATGTGAAGCAGATTATATCTCAATACTCAAAAAGTAGTTGTCTGTTATCAGTTGTCAGTTATCAGAGGTATGAAGTATGAGGTCTGAGGTGCTGTTATGAAATGAAGCTAAATTATCTCAATACCCAATACTCAAATTGTGGTTATCTGTTATCAGTTGTCTGTTGTCAGAACTTGGAAAAAAGCAGAAAATTTCAATTTAGCGCTGAATTGTCCTTTGTCTTTGTTCTTGGCTCTTGGTTCAGTTATCAGTTATCAGTTATCAGAACTTGGAAAAAAGCAGAAAATTTCAAATAAACGCTGAATTGTCCTTAGTCCTTGATCTTTGATCTTTGTTCTTGGCTCCTTATGCTATTTAATAAAATTCTCGTACAAACTATTCACTCCAGCTCTTAAAACATCATTTAGTCCATTGGTTGAGCTTGGATTACAGCCATTTGTGATCACTACAATTCCAAATTTTTCTTTAGGATTAAAAAACATGGCACTGTATAGTCCGTAGGCCGAGCCAGTATGTCCGGTCATTAATTTACCCGGTATAACATCTTCACGATTTGCTATAGCCATTCCATAGCCTTCATTCTCAGAGATTTTGGTTTGCATAAGGCGGGCACTTTTCTTTGACATGATTCTGGTTACTTTATATTTACCATAGTTCATATGCATGGTCATATATTTTGCAAGGTCAGTTGCCGATATCTTCATTCCTCCAGTGGGAGAGAAAATAGGAGTACTGTATCCCATCACATAATTCTTTATTTCCTCTCTTCTGGGAGCGTAAGCTAGTGGAGATGGGCTTAATTTTTTAGTGCTTGTATTGTATTCGTGTAAAGTGGCAAAGCGCATCGCATCCAAAGAATCAACATTGTATCCAGCATATAAACCCAATGGATTTATGATGTGATTTTTTACATAATTATCGAATCGTTGTCCTGAGTATTTCTCAATTACTGTCCCAATCATATTATAATTCAGATTACAATAGCGATAATCTGTTCCTGGTGCTACATCGCTATAGCATTTTTGCCAATCTGGATTTTTTACCGGATTAATGGCATCAAGTGTAAAATAACCTTGGCTATCATTAATACTTGAAGTGTGGGATAAGATCATTCTCAAGGTGATTGCTTTGTCCGGAAATTTCGGATTCCTGATTTTGAAGCCCACCAGATCACTGAAATCAGCATCCAGTGAAAGCTTTCCAGCTTCTATCAACTGCATGATTGAAGTGGCTGAGAATGATTTTGAAATAGAAGCAATCCGAAATATATCGGTGTCCGAAAGGGGAGCTTTTGTTTCAATATTCTTTAACCCAAAAGAATGGGTATAAATGATCTCGCCTTTTTTTACTACGGCAACAGAAAGCCCGACTACGTCCAGTTTTTTAATGATCTCACGTAAATCAGCTTCTGCTTTTTCATTTTGAGCAGAAACAGATAATGAACAGGACAGTAGGAATAGGATGAATGAATTTTTTGGGGAAAGTAATTTGATCATTATTTTATTTTTTTAATAAATCTATCACTATTTTTCTGACTCTTTGAGTTTAATTACACTATTAATACAGGCTGGAATGATCTATTTAAGGCATTTCTGAGGTTTTAACTTAATTCTGATTAATTAAACTCTAAAAATAGATTTTTGACTATTCCGGGATCGCTCCCAAAAATTGGGACTGCTCCCGAAATATTTTTAAGAAAATGTTTAGAATAAAGATTAATAGTTAATAATCTGTGATTAGTGAGTTTTTGGGCTCTGATTTGATTGGAAAAGGTGTTAATCTGTCAACCCGAACATGAATCCTTAAAAGGAGATATTTAGATTAAAATCAGTTGAATTGTACTATTTATGATCTTAATTTTTTCTATTTTTTGAAAAAAAAATAGCCTAGTAAATTATAATAAAATTTCTAGTAGTTAATTAATAGCGAAATTAAATTTCTTTTGGGATTACTATAAATTCCTTTTGAACACAATTCAGTTTTGTGATCACTTTATCCAGATAATCCATAGTTAAATTAACTCTGCCATTTTCTAGACGCCAAACATACTGACGATTTACCTCAAGAAGATCGGCTAAGTGTTTTTGTGTAAACTGTTTTTGTTTTCTTCTGGATTTTATCATTAACCCTATTATTACTTTTGAACTCTTCATAATTTTCTTATAAAAAATAAATAATAAAAGCCGGATGCTTGTAACCATCAAGAGATTACACATCGCAAATGATGTTAAAAAGAAGATAATAACTTAAATATAAAAAAAATAATTACTTAAAAAATGGAGCAATTTAGGGGGTAAATGAATACAAACTGTTTAATTACAGAATGAAATTTTGCGTTTTGCCATATAGTATAAATCCAACTTACGCATTTTATCGTAATTAATTTGTTTTTTTTAGGATTTAGTTTACGATTTGTGAATAATAGACAATGTTTAAGGAAGGGTTTGGGATAATTTTAGGCGTGATGCACATTTGATGGGAAGCGTAAAGGTTGATTTTACCATTGAAGCGGGAATTTTGGGTAGGTGTTGGTATAGGTAATGGAATTTGTCCATCCTGTTTGCAAACCTTTGTCAATATTGAGTTTATGTGGCATTTTTTGTCTCCTTTGTAGCTTCTGACAAATAATATGTAGATGGAATAATATTATTAGGATAAACTCTCTATTCAAAATCTAACAAATGCCTAACCTCAAACCATCTAATAATGTTGATTTTATTCTTCAGCAGTTGATTAAAGGAGTAGCCTCGAAATAAGACGATTTAATCGTCTTATTCTTATTTAACTAAGATATGCACTTCAGCTGCCATATTGCCAAACCGATGTTATAGGCTGGTTGGGTCTTCATGTGGCTTATAAAATCTGTGATTGTAAATTATCTTATTGACGCAAAGAATACATACAGATTTAAGCACATATAAAAAATAGCTGGTGAAGAAATCCAGATACTATCTTTCAACTTTAATCTCACTATTAAACCACACAACATAAGAAGACCAAGGCCGAAAGATGAAATTGTTAAAATTAGGTTGAATTTTAGTCCAACTATTAAACCTGTAGCTCCCAAAAATTCTAATATTATTGTTAATAGACCAAGTTTCTCTATATCAAATCGTTTGAATTCGTTTTTCATGTGGGGTGATATGAAATAGGAAGCTACATAAGCATAAAATGACAAACTGGATATTAGGACGCAAATTGTATCAACAGTCATATCTGAATTATTGAATTGATTTTAATGCAATAACTGCGCACAGAATCAAAAGAATTAGAGAGGGTAGGTGTTTAATCAATGGATTTTTAATCTTGAAGTGGAAATATTGAGCCGATATCATAAACAGACCCATGAGTACTGAAGGGATTTGGACTAAGGATGGATACCAAATACCTGCAACAAGCAATGTTGCTAGAGCTATTTTAGATGCTCCTACAAAATTGCGGGTTAAGTCATTTAATCCAAATTGCTTGAATTCTTTAACAACATTATCATACCTAAAAATCCAAACATAGGCAACAGATAATGCCAAAACCATTTGTGCTAAACTTGAGAGATTTTCCATTTTATTTTTAATTTTTCTTGTTAATATGACTTTTCAGAGTACGCCCTATTTTTTTAATATGTGGGTTCTGGACTCCCTTTTAAATTGTTTTTTATGAGTTGTGGCGTTTATTAAACTTGGCCATAACTCATTTATACCCCAGACAAAATCAATCTAATCCAGACTAATGTAGGTAGATATGTCTGACAAAGCACCTTAGGTATTTTATAAATTTAAAGTAAAAATAATTAGTCTGTCTATTAAAATTGAGAATAGGTCTGCATCTATCTTTCAGGGATAATCCCCACAGTTTAAGGATATCAGCAATAGAAAAGAGATTGGTTACCTGCAGATAAAACTATCAATTCTAATAATTAGAGTTGGTAGTATTAATTTATTAGTTAAATTTATTGATATTGACGCCACTCACTT
>CAMDQV010000201.1 GCA_945906015.1 Pedobacter schmidteae
GTCTGAGATTTCAGTTTTCAGTATTTCTGCCGAACGTAATACAATAGTTGTAAGCAATTTGGCATCATAGTATTCCAATCGACTGTTTATTCCAAAGCGAGCTCTTAGAGGAGCTGTAAGAAGTCCAGAGCGAGTGGTGGCTCCAACTAGTGTAAAGGGATTTAAAGAAATCTGTACCGAGCGGGCATTAGGGCCGGTTTCAAGCATGATATCGATCTTGAAATCTTCCATTGCTGAGTACAGGTATTCTTCAACCAGTGGACTTAAACGATGAATTTCGTCAATGAAAAGAATATCACCTTCTTCTAGGTTAGTAAGTAAACCTGCCAGATCACCTGGTTTATCTAAAACTGGTCCGGATGTAATACGAATATTTACCCCCATTTCATTCGCAATAATATGCGATAGGGTAGTTTTTCCTAATCCTGGAGGACCATGTAAGAGCACATGGTCGAGTGCTTCACCTCTGAATTTAGCTGCCTGGACAAATATTCGAAGATTTGCGAGAATTTTATGTTGTCCTGTAAAATCTTCAAAAACCTGCGGTCGAAGAACTTTTTCTATCTCCCGCTCTACAGGTGAAAGATTTTCTTCGGCGGGGTCAAGGTTTTCGTTCATATGATCAAAAGGTCTTTGTTAATTAGTTGTATAAATATAAAATTCAATTTTTATTTTTTCGAATCTAAATTCCTAGAATAATCTCTGAAAAAACTACTCAATTTAATTTGAATCACACCTAAAAAGGCTTCTCTGAATATTCGAGTACTCATTTTTGAAGTCCCTTCTGTACGATCAGTGAAGATTATGGGGACTTCGCACACCTTAAAACCAAATTTGATCGTCGTAAATTTCATTTCGATTTGAAACGCATATCCGATGAATTTTATTTTATCTAGAGGAATAGTTTCAAGAACAATACGACGGTAACATTTAAATCCAGCTGTAGCATCTTGAATAGTTATTCGGGTAATCAATCGTACATAAACAGAAGCAAAATAAGACATTAAAACCCTGCTCATTGGCCAGTTTACCACATTTACTCCTTTGATATATCTTGACCCAATGGCAAGATCAGAACCCTCAATGCAGGCAGATTTTAATTTGATCAGATCTTTTGGATTATGTGAAAAATCTGCATCCATTTCAAAGATATATTCGTATTGCCGTTCAAGAGCCCATTTAAAACCATGAATGTAGGCTGTTCCGAGTCCTAGTTTTCCTTTACGTTCTTCAATATGAAGCATTCCCTCAAATTCTTTCTGAAGTCTCTTTACAATAGCTGCAGTTCCATCCGGCGAACCGTCATCAACTATTAGAATATGAAACACATCAGGAAGGGAGAATACTTTTCGAATAATATTTTCGATATTTTCCTTCTCGTTGTAGGTTGGAATAATAACAAGGCTATTGGACATAAAAAATATTAAAAATGATTTATTTGTTTTCTATTCAATTCCATGCATTTTTTTCTTGAGAATATTCTTAATTAGGATTAAAACAATACCTGCAACTCCAGTGGCCACAACGAATATGGTAAAGAAGCCAGATAATGAGGATGTTTCTGCGATTGAATCCATGAAGCTTGCCATAAATCCACCAATATAATTAGCAAGTGCTGTAGCACCAAACCAAATACCAAACATTAATCCAACATATTTTTTCGGAGATAATTTACTGATATAAGATAATCCGACAGGAGAAACGCAAAGCTCGCCCATGGTATGGAATAAATAGGCTAAACATAACCAAATAATACTCACTTGAGCCAATTTAGCGCCATTTGGTATTGCTAAAGATCCAAAAACTAAGGCTCCAAAACCCACAGCAACCAAAAGTAAACCTAAAGCAAATTTTACGGGACCTGAAGGGCTAAATTTACTCGAAGAGAGTTTTGTCCATAAGGTAGAAAATACAGGTGCGAGAAGGATGATGAACAATGAATTTAAGGTTTGAAACCATGATGCAGGAATCTCTAATGCTTGATCATTGAATTGTCTGTTAAGCATCCAAATAGCTAATCCCCAAATGGTTAAAACACTTAAGCCCATTGCTAGAACTGTAATTCTGTAATTTTTTCCAATTCTTGAAGCCATATTAATCCAAAGCCACGTTAAAACGGCTAAAGGAACAACGGTTATGATCGTATTGATGATTTTAAAGGTATTTGCTGCAAGCCCCGGACTTAAAGACCTATCTGTATAATCTCTAGCATATAAATTCATAGATGAGCCTGCTTGTTCAAATGCGAGCCAGAAAAAAATTGTGAAAAATGAGAATACGCCAATTACAATTAAACGATCGCGATCAACCTTTGAAAGGGGCTCATTGCTAACTACTAAGTTTTCTACTTCAGTCTTTTTCAATGGTCTTTCTCCAATTTCGCCAAAAAACTTTCGTGCGAACCAAAATTGAATCAAACCTAAAAACATAAAGATTCCAGCTAAACCAAAGCCATAATGCCATCCCACCGACTCGCCAATGTAACCACATAATAAAATTCCCAAGAAAGCACCTGTATTAATCCCCATGTAGAAAATGGTATAGGCAGAATCCTTTAATAAACTTCCATCAGGGTATAATTGACCTACCATAGATGAAATATTTGGTTTGAAGAAACCATTGCCTATAATTAAAAAAGTACAACCTAAATAAAATGCGGGAATGGCATCAACAGCTAAAACAACATGACCTACAGTCATTAAAATGGCTCCAATTAAAATCGCTTTTTTATACCCCCAAAGTTTATCTGCTATTAATCCACCTATAATTGGTGTTATATACACTAAACCAGTATACCATCCATAAAGCATACTTGCATCAGCTCTACTCCAGGCTTGACCTCCATCGGCAAGTGAAGCCGTTAGATATAAGACAAATAGCACGCGCATTCCATAATAACTGAAGCGCTCCCACATTTCTGTGAAGAATAAAATGAAAAGACCAAGTGGATGGCCAATCAATGATTTTTGTTGTAATTCCATGTAATTTAATTGATGGGTTAGTTTAACACGATCTCTTAATTGATTGAGCAAGTAAAAAGCTAAATTATAATTAAATTTTACTAAAATTGATGCTTTATATATTCTTTAAATAAAAATCTAATAAATGATTGAACAGACTGCCCTGATTACGAATGATGCAGTTGTATTAGGAATCCTTATGGGTATTCTCGGATTGGTTTTCTGGACGGCTGAAAGCAATATTCCATTTTTTAAAAGACTGTATACATTTATTCCACCTATTCTACTTTGTTATTTTCTGCCGGGTCTGTTAAATTCAATGGGTATTATTTCAGGTACAACATCAGTTCTCTATACCATGGCATCTAGATATCTTTTACCTGCCAGTTTGGTGCTATTTACCTTAAGCCTTGATTTGAGAGAACTATGGAAGTTAAGAAAAAAGACAGGCTTAATGTTTATAACTGCATCAATCAGTATTATGCTGGGTGGTCCAGCAGCTGTTTTTTTGGTTTCATTGTTTGCACCTGAAATTGTAGGTGGTGAAGGTGCTGAAGAAGTTTGGAGAGGATTAAGTACCGTTGCAGGTACTTGGATCGGTGGGGGTGCTAACCAGGCAGCAATGTATGAAATCTTTAAGCCAAGCCCTGATCTGTTTTCAGCGATGGTTGCCCTTGATGTATTTATTTCATATCTCTGGATGGCTTTGCTGCTATTTGGAGCAGGTAAAAATATACTGATCAACAGGTTTTTAAAAGCAGATGACCAATCGGTCACTGAAATAAAAGATAAAATCGAAGCTTATCAGTTAAGTATTATGAGGATTCCTAAAATGGAAGATATCCTATTGATTTTGGGCATTGGGTTTGGTATAACTGGAATTGCTCATTTCGGAGCAGATCATATTGCTCCCTGGATAACTACAAATGCACCTCATTTAAGCGCATTTAGTCTTACTTCTGGTTTTTTCTGGCTGGTAATCATAGCTACAACTTTAGGTATGATACTTTCTTTTACCAAGCTCAGGAATCTAGAAGGAGCAGGAGCTTCAAGAATTGGGAGCGTATTACTGTATGTTTTAATTGCAACAATTGGTATGCAGATGAATATCATGGCTATTTTTAATAAGCCGGGTATACTTATCGTTGGTTTAGTTTGGATCTTGATTCACGCTATTGTGATCTTTATTGTAGCAAAGCTTACTAAAACACCATTCTTTTTTCTTGCGGTTGGTAGTATGGCAAATATCGGCGGTCCTGCCTCTGCGCCTGTAATTGCAAGTGCCTTTCATCCTTCTTTAGCTCCCATTGGAGTGCTATTAGCTGTTTTTGGCTATGTTATAGGAACTTATGGCGCTTATATATGTGGATTGATGATGCAGGCGGTATCGCCTTAGGTATCTGTTGTCAGTTGTCTGTTGTCTGTTGTCGGAGGTATGAGGTCTGAAGTCTGAAGTATGAGGTGCTACTATGAAATGAAACTAAATTAGGCTTTTAGCTTTTAGCTTTAAGCTTTTAGCTTTCAACTTACTGCTTACTGCTTCATCTTCTTCGGATCATTGAAGTTATCATCCTGATTTGTGGGATTATTTTTTAGTTCAAGATCTGGTAGAAATTTCCATCTACCGTTAACGAGTTTAAATCCATCATACG
>CAMDQV010000202.1 GCA_945906015.1 Pedobacter schmidteae
TACTATAAAATCTAGAATCATCATTGGTACACGTGGAAGTGAACTTGCACTCTGGCAGGCTAATTATGTTAAGGATCTTTTGGCTGGAATTGGTATTGACTCAGAATTAAAAATCATTAAAACCCAGGGCGATAACATTCTGAACTTGAGCTTCGATAAGCTTGAGGGTAAAGGATTTTTCACAAAAGAACTTGAAGAAGAACTTCTGAGCGGTACTATCGATCTGGCTGTACATTCTCATAAAGATCTACCTACTAACCATCCCGAAGGCTTAATTATTGCCGCTGTTTCTGATCGCGAAGATCCGGCAGAGCTCTTGTTGATTTTAAAAGATTGTGTAGATGTTCATCAAAAACTATCAGTTAAGTTTGGCGGAATGGTTGGAACTTCTTCCAATCGCAGAAAAGCTCAGCTTTTAGCTGTTCGTCCTGATCTTGAGATCGAAGAACTTCGTGGAAATGTGATTACCCGTATTCAGAAATTACGTGATGAGAAGTATGATTCAATCATGCTTGCTAAAGCAGGCGTACTGCGTTTAGGCCTCGATTTGAGCGAATTTTATATCGAAGAGCTGGAGCCTAATGAATTGATACCAGCTCCTGCACAGGGAGTATTGGCTTACCAAATCCGTGAAAATGATACAGCGCTTTTTGAAAAACTTCAGGCGATAAACAATCATGATGTTGCTGAACAAATTGGAATTGAAAGAAAAGTGTTGAATTTGTTCGAGGGTGGCTGTCAGACCCCCTTAGGTTGTTATTGCCGTAAGGATGGCTCTACTTTTCAAATTTGGACATCCAAGGCAACTGATGGCACTGATTTCCCTGATCGGTTATTTACGCAGTCTGAAACAGCAGATGGTATTGCTGAGAAGATCGTTGCTAAATTCGCAGCCGACCGTAATTTTCCTCTTACTATATTTATTACCCGTGAGCTAAGCGACTCAAGCTATCTGAGAAATGCATTGGCAAAGCATCAAATAGAAATTGAGGGCCGTTCATTGATCAGGACATTTCCTTCTATTAATAAGCTTGATCCATTTATCTTAAGAAATATAGACTGGGTTTTCTTCAGCAGTAAAAATGCTATTGAGTACTTTTTTAAACTGGATCCTCAGCTTCCAAAAAAAGTAAAATTCGGGGTTCTTGGAAGAGCTTCTGAAGATGCACTTCGGCTTAATGGCAAAAAAGCCGATTTTAATGGCGAAGAAGAAGGAATTGATACCCTTGATATAGCTAAAGAGTTTGCCAAACAGGCTAATGGTACCACTATCTTATTTCCAAGTGCTAAGGGTTCTTTGAAGACCATTCAAAAAGCACTAGCTGCAGAAACTAAAATTATTGAATTAACTGTTTATGAAACAGTAGGCGAAGAAAATGTTCAGCAATCAAATGCTGAAGTTCTGATCTTTACAAGCCCATCAAATGTTGATTCGTATTTTGCTGAAAATTTATTGGAACCAGATCAGAAAGTAATTTGTATTGGTAAAACAACAGGCCAAAAATTTGATGAAATGGGAGTTAAATACACCCTGCCATTCTCGCCAGATGAGATGGGTTTAGCAGAGGCCATTTTTGCTCTTGACTAATATTTTTTAATATAAACCAATGGATCATATGTTAATTCGTCCCAGGAGGTTAAGAAAATCACCGGTATTGCGTCAAATGGTTGCTGAAACCAGATTGTCAAAGGATATGTTTATCTATCCATATTTTGTTGTGCCTGGTAAAAATGTAGTGCATGGAATTGATGCTATGCCCGGGGTGAATCATTTTTCTGTAGATACTCTACTTAAGGATGTTGAAAAATCGTTGAAACTTGGGCTGAATAAAGTATTGCTTTTTGGTGTTGGTGAAGAAAAAACAGAAGATGCCAGTTCATCTTTTGATAAAAATTCGATTGTCGCAAATGCCGTTCGTGAGTTGAAAAGAGCGTTTGCTGATGATATTTATGTGGTTACCGATGTTTGTACCTGTGCTTATACGACACATGGACATTGCGGAATTCTGCAAAATGATTATGTTCAGAATGATAAAACCGTAGCTATTTTGGCGCAAATGGCCTTAGTACATGCCCAGGCAGGTGCTGATATGGTAGCGCCATCAGATATGATGGATGGACGAATACTCGGTATTCGTGAAAAACTAGATCAGAATAGTATGGTCAATACCGCCATCATGAGCTATAGCATAAAATTTGCATCGGCATATTATGGGCCATTTAGAGAGGCTGCAGATTCAGCTCCTGGAAAAGGTGATAGGAAGGCCTACCAGATGGATTTTAGGAATCCTAACGAAACAATGCGTGAATCAGCTCTTGATGAACAGGAAGGAGCAGATATTTTGATGGTTAAACCGGCACTTGCTTATTTGGATATAATTCATCGTTTAAAAGAGAGTACAAATTTGCCCGTAGCTTGTTATAATGTTTCAGGGGAGTACTCCATGGTAAAAGCTGCAGGTGCTAAAGGCTGGATAGATGAGCAGAAAGTGATCATGGAAAACATGTACGCATTCAGTAGGGCAGGGGCTAATATAATTATAACTTATCATGCCCGTGAGATCCTTGAAAAAGGATGGATGTAGAAGTAGTTATCAGTTGGCGGTTATCAGTTATCAGATGGAGGTGAGGGTAAAGCTAAAAGCAGTTAGTTGGTTAGTGGTTAGATGGTTAGATGGTTAGTTGGTTAGTTGTTAGTTGGTTTAATAGTCATGGGATAATTTAGGAGGTTGGTAGCGTTTGGCTTTGGCAGCCTGATGGCATTTGAAAGTGAAAATAAAGCGGAAGGTTTAATAGTTTATAAACACATTTTATCCTCCTAACCTGACAACAGACAACAGATAACTGACAACATATTTTTAAAATAATTAAAATGTTAGAATCACTAAAAAAGATATTTTCAGGCTCTGATAAAGAAACAACGGTCAACTATACTGTTAAACCAGATATTTCTAGAGAAAAATCAGCAGAATTATATGAAAAATCAAAGACCTATTTTCCTGGGGGAGTAAATTCGCCTGTCAGGGCTTTTAAGTCTGTGCATGGTACTCCCTTATTTATTCAAAAAGGAGATGGCTGTTTTATATGGGATGCTGATGGCAATCAGTTTATAGATTTCTGTGCTTCTTGGGGGCCATTGATTCTTGGACATAACAATGCAGCTGTTCGTGAAAAGGTAATCGAGGTAATGCAGAACGGCATGAGCTTTGGTGCTCCTACTGCTCTTGAAAATCAACTTGCAGAACTCATTCTTAAAAATAATAAGTATATCCGTAAACTTCGATTTACCAGTTCGGGAACCGAAGCGGTGATGTCGGCAGTACGTTTAGCACGTGGCTATACTCAACGCGATAAAATTATCAAATTTGAAGGTTGCTATCATGGCCACCTTGACTCTTTATTGGTTAAAGCAGGCTCAGGCCTGGTAACTTTTGGTGAAACTTCATCTGCAGGAATACCAAGATCAATTGCCGAAGAAACCATTGTTGTTCCTTTGAATAATATACAGGCTGTTGAAGAAGCGTTTGAGCAATTCAGTGATCAGATAGCGGCGGTAATTATTGAACCAATTCCAGCCAATAACGGACTTTTACTTCAAACTCAAGAGTTTCTTGAATTTCTTCGTAGAATCTGTACAAAAAATAAATCCTTGCTGATTTTTGACGAAGTGATTTCCGGATTTAGAGTTGGTTTTGAAGGTGCGGCGGGGTATTATACTATTGAGCCTGATATTATTACCTATGGAAAGATCATTGGTGGAGGTTTGCCTGTGGGGATGTATGGTGCATCAGAAGAGATTATGGGGATGATATCCCCTGATGGTCCGGTTTATCAGGCAGGAACTTTATCAGGTAATCCGGTTGCGATGGCTGCAGGAATTGCTCAGCTGACAGAGCTGTCAAAATCTAATTTTTATAAAGATCTAAATAATAAGACTTTCGAATTTACCGAGTCAATCCAGCGTTACGCAACAACCAATAATTATAAGTTTAAAGTATTTACCATTGGTTCTATTTTTTGGTTTGCCTTTACAGAGCGTGAAAATATCAGTACTGCTGATGATATCCAGGTAAGCAGTATGGAAAAATTCAAGATCATGCATCGTGAATTATTAAATAGAGGGGTTTATCTTGGTCCATCAGGATATGAAGTTGGTTTTGTTTCTTCAGCACATTCTAAGATTGAGCTTGAAAAAGCAAAGCGAGCTATTTTTGAGAGTTTAGATATCGTATTCAGAGGTTCCAATTCATGAGAAGGCCGCTCCTAATATTTTATAGTCTGATTATTTATACTGTACTTCAGGTAATTTGGTGGGGTAGGCTATTGTTGGCCGCAAAGCCGGATAGCTTAGCCATGATATTGGGAGAAAGTGCTGTATTTATTTTCATTTTTATTGTTGGAATCTATTACATGCACAAGGCCATTAAAGGTGAAAGAAAATTACATAGACAACAGAAAAACTTTTTGCTTTCTGTAACACATGAGTTGAAATCGCCTCTAGCATCTATAAAATTATATTTGGAGACCATTCTAAAAAGAGACCTTGATCCAGCACAGCAGAATTCATTTTTGAAAAATTCATTAAAGGATATT
>CAMDQV010000203.1 GCA_945906015.1 Pedobacter schmidteae
TACTGAACAGAACCGCTTCCTCTTAATACCTCAATTTTATCAATAGAGAATGGATCTACCGTATTTAAATACTGATTGGGGCCATATCTGAAGGTTGAATTATTCATTCTGATACCATCAACCAACATAAGTGTTTGATTACCTGTCAACCCTCTAATAAAGGGCGAGCCTCCACCGTGATTTGTTTTTTGAACAAATACCCCAGGTATAATACTTAATGATTCTGGGGTAGATCGTGGGATATTTTCTGATTGAGAAGGCCTGCTTATACTACTGGATGCAAAAGGCAATTTTAAGCTAGAGGCATTCCTTCTCGATGCTGAAATCACTTCTATTTCTGAGAGTGACTTTATCGCTTCAACCAGTGGAATTTGAAGATCTAAAAATTGACCGGGTTTAAGCTCAAGTAAAATAGTATAATTTTCATAGCCTACTCTACTTGCCTTTAAACTATATCGGCCTGGTGAAAGCTCTTTTAAAAACAGTCCATTATCATCAGAAGCAAAGGTATAAGAGGCAGAACCTTCAAGTTTAATATTAACTCCTGAAAGGCTGGCCTTCGTAGTTTGATTAAAAACCTTAACCCCTAAATTCTGAGCGAATACAGGAAGAGATATCGCAATTAAAAAAATAGTCAAGCGGAGTCTTTGCATTTCTGATTTAACAGTGATATTAACAACGTGTTTAAACTCTGGTCTTATTTAATGAATTGATTTAGTCGTCATTCTTCTTTTGTTCGAGTTTTACAAATGCACTTCTACGAGGAGCAGGCATAATGGAATCTTCACCTTTAACAGATTTCCAAACAACCTCATTCAGATCTAGGTCAGGTGCGGCATCCTCTCTTGCAAAATTCCATTCCTGGGAACGTTGAGCACTTTTATTCCAGGCAACATTACGTTGTTCCAGATCTACATTTGCTGGCCTCACACGATAAGGCTTAAAGTCTGGATTTGTTGTAAAGCAATCAGAAAATGGCACTGCAGCTGCATCATACTGGCTCATAGGTGGAAGCCCCAAGATCAACTCTATAGTTCTAAGCATACCAGAGGTAGAGAACATTGAACTATTCACGGAATTACGTTTGATATAAGGACTGATCGCGAAAGCTGGCGAACGGTGAGCATCAACATGATCAGGGCCATTTTGAGCATCATCCTCTAGCACGAAAATAGCTGATTCCTTCCAAATACTGCTATTGGAAATATGTTCCACCAATAGGCCTAGAGCCAAATCATTATCAGCAACCTGAGCAGTTGGAGTTAGTTTTCCAATACGCTGCCCACTGGTATGATCATTTCCAAGCCTGATTGTGTTAAACTGGGCAACAGCATTTATTGCCAATAGCGAATCAAAATCTGATTTGAAAGCAGCAATTCTGTCAATATCTTTTATATCTAGATTGTAACTGGGATATTTTTCTGCTGTATGTCCTATGAGTGATTTAGTTGTTGGACCATCCTTTGTAACGAATACTCCATAACTACGGTAAGAAATACCTGCCCTTTTCGCATAATCCCATATATATCCATCACGTGGGTAAGCAATCTGACGACTACCTTCATAATCATACGTTCCCCCTCTGCTACCATAACTTGTTGGCCAGGTTTTTTCTGTATAATCTGTAGCATAGGCTGCCGTACTCCAATTATGACCGTCGGCACTAACTTCAGAATCCACATAAAAGTTGTCAAGAAGTACAAATTCTTTGGCAAGTGCATGATGATTTGGCGTTACCTTTTCAGGGAAGAGACATAAGTTAGGATCGCCATTTCCTTCTTTAATATCTCCAAATACCTGATCATAGGTACGATTCTCTTTAATTACATAGAATACATATTTAATAGGCGATTTTCCTCCCTGAACATTGGGTATAGGATTATTTGCCAGACCTTTTGATAGTGCTTCAGTTTGCTTGTTATACGGTGTATTTTCATAAACCTGCTTAGAAAACGATTCCAATTGTGCATTGGTAGGTTGATCAATGATAGATAAGGTTCCCTTAAATAAACCACCAATATACTGAACCTCCTTTTTTGCACTTATACCCACATGCACACCACTATCATCTGTCTTTTTAAAAGGCTGAGGGCCATCTGGATTTGCCATGGAAGTAAACCCTTTACCATTAGAAACAAATATCTTTTTACCTGCTACTCTCACATTAGTTGGATACCAACCTGTAGGAATAAAGCCTTTTGAACTGCTTTTTCCAGGATTTGATACATTAAATACTGCCAGACAGTTATTATCTGCATTGGCTACATACAAGGTTTTTTCATCCTCTGATAATGCAAGCCCGTTAGTAGTTGCCCCTGTAAGTTTTGTTGGATAGAGAGCCGTTGAGATAACTTCAATAACTTTTCTGGCTTTGGTATCAATAACAGATACCGAATTATCATTTGCATTGGCCACAAACAAGTACTTACCCGTTTTATTTTGAATGATTTCATTTGGATGACTTTCTGTCACTATTTCAGAAGTTATTTTTTGAGCCTTTATATCATAAATGGCCAATTTATCTGCTCCCCATAAAGAGATGTAAAGCTTAGTTTTATCTGCTGAAAGCAGGCAATCATAGGCCTCTGAACCTAGGTTGACTTTATTCACTAATTTATTTGTACGTAAATCAAAAATATAGAGCGAATTATTTTCCTTGGTAACTGCATATAAACGCTTTCCTGCATCATCAACTTCAATTCCTGTTGGACCGATTTTTTCAATTGGCCATGCTTTTCCAAGTACAATTGTATCCGCTTTTCCAAGCATTTTGTTGCTTATCGGATAAACCAATATGATATTATCATTTGCACCAGAAGCATAGAGTTTTTTCTCATCGGCACTAAATTTTAAACCATACCATGCCTTTCCAATAGGTTGATCATGCAATATCTTTTCAGACTGTGGGTCGATCAACTGAATACTCTGTTTGCTCTGGCCATTATTGCTTACTGCCATTAATTTTTGTGAAGCAGAGATCTGAATATTCAGAGGCAGATCACCCAGGGGTAGTGACCTACCTGCCGGACTTAAAGACCATCCATTAGGTAATAGAACTTTCCCTGATTTTGAGCTGCCTGGTATAGTTTGAGCCAAACTAGCTGTTGCAATTAGCAAAGGCAATACCAATAGAGTAATTACTCTAAAAATTGAATAAATTTTTAAAAGATGCATAGTTTTATTTTTTTTGTAATCAACGGTTATTAAAGGAAGATAGATTAAGAATTAATACAAATAAAGGCTTTCTGTATTAATAAGACATTAGGATAAGAACAAATAAAATACATAAGACCGAAACATTAGCTTCGGTCTTATGTATTTAACTCAATACTCATTAAAAAAAGTATGATCCATTAACTATCCCATGTCATGATCTTGCCTCTATCTTCAGGCTTAAGACATTGGTCTAATGTTTTTTGATCATATTCAAGCCCGTATTGTTTTAATACATTATCTGGAACACCATTCCATTCATTAGGCTGATTACCTTTATAAGCCATATCAGAAATGCCTTCTTTACTGGTAAAGAAACCCGTTGCAGTCAAATTACGCATGGTATTAAAAAAGCTTACTCCTGCTAAATTTTCGGGAGCAGCCTTCTCTGGGAATGCGATTAGTTCAACTAATTCAAGTTGCTGATCTTTTCCAGCTTCGGCGAACGACTTTTTAAAGAGTTTAAGTGATTTAACATCAAGCCATTTTAATCCACCTCTCATCGGAAGCTGATACTTTGGCTGATCTTTTACAATAAACTCGATGAATTCAGGCACTTTAGCATCACTTGCGCTTCCGGAATGTTCATCCTTTGGAATAATGATATCCGCCAAAATGGTGATCGTATTTAGTTCTGCTGCGCTAAAGAAAGTCTCAGACATCAGTTTATCATCGATCAGCTTTTCTTGAGCTGTACGGCCATAAACTCCAGTTTTGCCGCTTCCAGTAGCATTTTTAGAATCTTTTTTATCACATGAAGTTGCTAAAATAGTACCAACACTAACTGTACCAACAGCCAATGCTTTGAGTGAGTCTCTTCTATTCATCTGATTAAATATTTTGTTTTTTTAACTGATCAACGATATATTCTGAAGCGCGCATAGATAAGGCTAAGATGGTCCAGGTAGGATTTTTATCCGCCTGTGAAACAAATGCACCACCATCTACCACGAATAGATTTCTTACATCATGTGCCTGATTATACTTGTTTAGCACCGAAGTATTACGGTCATTACCCATGCGGGTAGTTCCCACTTCATGAATGATTCTGCCTGGTGCTTCAAGTCCGTATTTGCGGTCTTCACCTGGCTTTTCGCCATTCGCAATACCTCCCATAGAATGAATAAGCTCTTCGAAAGTATCTTGCATATGTTTTGCTTGCTTTACTTCCTGATCAGTCCAGTTGTAATTAAATTTCAATACTGGAATTCCATATTTATCAACCACGCCAGGATCTATTTCACAATAGTTTTCAATTCTTGGAATACTTTCACCTCTACCGGCAAAACCTACAGTTGAACCGTAGTATCTACGGTAATCATCTTTTAAAGACGCACCATATCCACCTGCAGCCTTCATTTTACCATCTTTT
>CAMDQV010000204.1 GCA_945906015.1 Pedobacter schmidteae
TGTATCATAACCTAATTCGCCCGGATCAGGTATTGTTTTGAACATCCACTTTATTTTTCCGGTATAAACATCATAAGCCCGGATATGCCCCGGAGCTGATTCTTCTTCTTCTGAAAGGCTGCTACCCATGATAATCAGGTCCTTATAAATCATCCCTGCTGAAGTAGAAGTTACTCTCAGGTCAGTAATGTCCCTGTTCATTTCCAGATTGTCATATAATGAAATCCGCCCATCCTTACCAAAGCTGCTGACAGGTTTTCCTGTTGCACTATTTATACAATAGAGAGATGATCCTACAGTATAAAAGATCTGGTTTTCATTGTTTTTACCTTTATGTATGGCAATTCCGCGACAAACATTCAGACCATAACTTTCTTTTCCGGCATTATCTGTCAGTATGGTTGGCATTGGATCGAATATCCACTTTTCTTTTCCGGTAGTTGCATCTGCGGCAAAGAGTTTCAATTGAGGAGATGCACCGTATAGTACACCGTTAATAATTAGAGGATTAGTCTGTATCTGACTTGATTTATCAGCGTCTTTGGTATGGTATATCCAGGCAATTTTTAAATCCTTGACATTATTCGTGTCAATTTGTTGAAGCGGAGAATAACTTTGTCGTTCTTTTCCTCCAGCGTATACATCCCATTCTTTATTTTTTAAATCATTTTGGCAAGATGTAAATAAGCCTGAAAGTATTAAAGAGCAGATAATGAACAAAATCGGACCTTGTTTTTGCGTAGAATAAGCAGACATAGTTTCTAAAAGATTAATTTTGATGATTAAATAGAATAAAATTTAATGGCATTATCATGAAACATTTTTTTCTGTTCTCTGTAAGGCCTGTTTTTTACGATCTCTTGCAGAATATTGACCCATTCTTCAAGTTTGTTACTTTTGAGGCACCAAGGCCAGTCGCTTGCGAACATAACCCGGTCTGGACCAAAAATATCCAGACAATGATTGATTCCCGGAGCCAATGTTTTGGCAGTTTTAGGGGAGCCTGATGGAGTAGAAATTATACCTGAAATTTTACAAACTACATTTTTATTTTCGGCCACAGTTTTCATGGCAGCGATCCTTTCATTGGCATCATGATTAGGTTTGCCGCTTATTGAGGCTGGATCTAGAAATGCTCTGGGATCTGCATTGCCACAATGGTTTACAAGGAATCTTGTACCGGGACAAGTCTTGATCAGATTTGCAATTGAAGGTAGCCAGGCCGGTGAAATGGTAAAGTCGAGGCTCATATTAAGCTTGCCCAGTAATTCTGTATTTTTGATTAATTGTGGATCCTCCATTTCTGCAACTGAGCGGAAACCATATCTAATGCCTTTGATGTAGGCTGAATCTTTAAACTGTGAGATATAGGTTTCAAACTCCGGGCTTTTCAAATCTCCACTAATAACAGCACCTCTTGTTGGGTTCGATGTGTCTTTACACATTTCAATTGCATAAAGTGCTTCCTCTTGGCGTCTGGCAGCAGGTACGCCCACTTCCATATAAACAGCCTTTACCATATTGACATTGCGAGTGGCTTCAAAATAAGCCTTCATGTCATAATTTCCGGGTACTGGAGGCGAGGTCCAGCCTTTGCCGAACCGAACTAGATCAGCCAGGTGCTGGTGAGTATCTACAAGAGGTATTTTTTTTAATGAATTGGATGCGTATAGTGCGGAGCTTCCTTTGATTGAAGCAATGGCCAGCACAGATGCTGTAGCCAGAAATTTTTTTCTATTCATTGAAAGGATGATAGAGTGCTTTTTTATTTTTTTAAGATACAATAAAAAATATCAAACTACCAAGTTCTCTCTTTGAATAATTCCAGTTTTCACTATAATATCTTTAACCATAATTGCGAGGAATACTGTGTTGCCAATTTTTTCAAGGTTGCTATTCTTTCAAATAGTATAATTCAATTCCTTTATTTAGGAAACTAACGTGTAAAATTTATAAACTCATATCCTTTTGGAGGCCGTGGACCTAAGCTCTGTCTAACCGGACCAGGATTAGTGGGCAAAAAGGGTTCTGTATCTGATGGAGCATATTTTATTTTTAAGAATGGGGTTTCAATAGGTCTGTACTAGGAATTCTACTATAATCTTTATTCATTAAAATTTATTGAATAAACTATTCCAACAATCTAATTATTCTTTTTTAAATAATTTGATTGTTAAAGGCTTTCAATAAAGCAGAGATTCAATGGTGTGAACCTTGCCATTTTTAATTGAAATTCTGACCTTCATGGCATCCTGAATTCGTTTTAATGGATCACCATCTACTATGATAAGATCAGCCAGTTTACCTACTTCAATACTGCCCAAATCATTATCAACCCCAACTACCTTTGCTGCCTGTATGGTTGCAGATTGTAAAGCCTTGAAAGGAGAGAGTCCTGCATCAACATAAACCCAAAGTTCAGAGTGAAGACTACTGCCAAATGGGGCAAATGGTGCATCTGTCCCTGCGGTAATACTTCCCCCTGCATCAGATATTGCTTTGATTGTTTTTAGCAGTGCTTTATAGTTGGCATCGGCTTTTGGTGTTCTCAGAGAGTCGAACTTGTTGGTTTGGGTATACAGACCTTTTAGAAATTCAGGTGTTAGAAATTTTCTGTTCCGTTCATCATTTAGTAATTCATCATATTGTTTAGCCAGTCTGAAATATCCAGTTCTTAAGCATGCTGTTGGGGTGATATTTATTCCTGATTTAGCAATCAATTGTACAACATCCTGATAGCTTCTGAAATTGGCATCAAGCAGCATCGAATAGCCTCTGCGGCTGGTTCCTGAAAGATGTTCTATTGCGTCAACATTATATTTTGTGGAAGGATAAAGTTCATGAGAGGAGAGGGGAATGCCTATTTTGTGGGCACCTTCAGTAAGAACTTTCTGAATAGAATCTGGCATTCTCACATAGGTCTTTATTAGACTATAACCCAGTTTTTTTGCCCTTTCTAGTTCCAGTTTTATGTGATTGGCTTCGGTTACACTATTTGCCAATCCATAAGCTATGCGGGTACCATCGGTTAATCCGCCAGTAAAAAATAGTCTTGGGCCAGAACGAACACCGCTTTCCCAGGCCTCTTTACGCTCAAGCGCATCATAAGGATCAGCTCCCGGCTCCCTGACAGAAGTAATGCCATAAGATAACCAGATCTTGCCAAGCTTTTCGCCAACATTTGAACTTTGATGGGAATGCATTTCAAAAAGTCCTGGCATCACAACTTTGCCTGATGCATCGATAATTTTAGTCCCGGGTTTATGATTTTGATGTGGCTTTATATCTCTGATTCGGTGCCCATTAACATAGATATCCATGTTTTTATGGTACGTGCTGTCTTTACCGTTAAATACCTTGCCTGCATGAATAATATATTCGTCAGTAGGGATCTCGGTTTTCCATTTAAGGTCAATAATTATTTCCTTTACTTTACCACTGCTTACATCGATCTGTTTTAATTTATCAGTTGAGATATAAACTATGGTTTTTGAATCTCCGGTCCAGCTCAGGTTATCAGCAAGCTCAGTAGTTAGTTTTCTCTCTTTCCCTGAAATTTCACCATTCATATTTACCGGAATAGTCCAAAGTGTACCATCTTTGGTATAAGCCATGGTTTTTCCATCCGGTGACCATGCTGGGCCATTTTGTATACGCATTCCAAGTGGTTTGTCAGAATCAGGACTAACCTGGATAGCAGTGTCTTTTTCAAGTGATACCAGCATGAAGCTATTAAATCCTTCCCGGAAACGGGTAGAATGAGTTTTTAAGGCCATCATGGCCACTGTCTTACCATCTGGTGACCACGAAGGCTTGCTGGGTACCCAAACCGTTTTGTTCGCTACTTTAACTTCTCCGCTGGCTACATCGGCAATATGCAGAATTCCATAGCCCCATTTCTTCATATAGTTCTGGGTATAATAGGCAATTTTTTTACCATCCGGTGACCAAGTTGGGTAGGATGTATCTTCAATGATTTGTTTTGATAGCAGGCGACTTTTATTGCTTTTGAGATCATGCAGCCAAATATTCATGATGCCGCCCCGATCAGAAATATAGGCCAGCGTATGACCATCAGGCGACCAGTCTGGATCGAGATCTACAGAAGAATCATTGGTCAACTGTACGAGTTTGCCATCAATTTCCTGGATAAATATATCGCCTTTGGCTGCAAAAGCTATTTTCTTGCCATCATCAGATACCACCGGACTTGCAATTCCTAAAGCTTTATGATCTTCTGTATTGTCAAAATCATACTTTTTCTTTTCATAAGGCTTACGGTTGAGGGTAAAAGTAGCTTTGAAAGGAATAGTTTCAATCGTAGATTGCCCGATTATCCTTTTTCTAATTAGACCATCCGCTGTATAAATTAATTCATTATCAGCTGTCCAGTTAATACGAAATGGAAACAGATCTTCGTTGCCGGTTGAAATTTGTTGAGTACTACCATCTTTGAGGTTAGCCAGATAGATATAACTTGTATTTTTATCATCAAAGAGCATAGATTTGCCCGTAAATGCAACATAACTTAGCTTGCTGTCATCGGCATTCCAGGATGGAGCAGCAATAC
>CAMDQV010000205.1 GCA_945906015.1 Pedobacter schmidteae
ATATTTTTATTTAATTCTATTTAGAATTTCAATGGTTTCAACAGGAGTTGCAGGCTCTACCATCACTTTTTGGAAACGCCTGTCAAGAGCACCATCCTTTTCAATGAACTGGCGGTATTCATCCAAAGTTGTTGCTCCAATACATTGAATTTCGCCACGAGCTAAAGCTGGTTTGAACATATTCGATGCATCCAGAGAACCTGAAGCACCCCCAGCACCTACAATGGTATGAATTTCATCGATAAATAGAATAACATCCGGAGATTTCTCCAGCTCATTCATTACCGCCTTCATCCTTTCCTCAAATTGGCCACGGTATTTTGTGCCCGCAACTAATGAGGCCAGATCAAGGGTAACTACTCTCTTATTAAATAGCACACGTGAAACTTTACGCTGAACAATTCTTAGGGCAAGCCCTTCTGCAATGGCAGATTTACCAACACCTGGCTCACCGATAAGGATTGGATTGTTCTTTTTACGACGCGATAAGATCTGTGAAACACGCTCAATTTCTTTTTCACGACCAACAATAGGATCCAATTTTCCATCTTCGGCAGCTCTGGTCAGGTCGCGGCCAAAATTATCAAGAACTGGAGTTTTTGATTTAATATCTGAAACCTTTTTAGGCTGGCTAAAGCTTTCTTCCTCTCTAAAATCATCATCACCAGCAGTAGACCCTCCAGGAGCTTCATCACGGAAGCCTTCTTTATTATTTTCTACTTCAACCTTGAAAATATCATAATTGACATTGTATTGCTGCAGAATCTGAGAAGCAATATTATCTTCATCCCGAAGGATTGATAATAATAAATGCTCCGTCCCTATGATGTCACTTTTAAATATTTTTGCTTCGAGATAGGTGATTTTCAGAACTTTTTCAGCTTGCTTAGTCAGTGGAATGTTTCCAAGATTCACAGTTGTGCTGGAAGTACCCTTAACAGAATCTTCAACAGACTTTCGTAATCTAGCTGTATCAATACCAGCACCCTTTAATATTTTTATCGCCATGCCGTCTCCTTCCCTTATGAGACCCAGCAGTAAATGCTCTGTTCCAATATAATCATGTCCCAGACGCAGGGCTTCTTCCCGGCTATACGATATCACGTCTTTGACGCGTGGGGAAAATTTAGCTTCCATTATATTAACTTTCTGTATGTATTAACGCCCTAATCTATTAAATTATTAGATTAATAAACCAGACGTACTTGAAACAAGTTATCAACAATTACGCCATTTTATCAAAAAAGGTTTTCTGGACATATGACATAATAAAGTTGACATGTCTCTGACTAAAATACGATATTTGGAGATCAATAATCGATACAAATGTCAGATGAAAAAATAATCTTTTCTATGGCCGGGGTAAATAAGATTTATCCTCCACAGAAACAAGTACTTAAGAATATCTATCTATCGTTTTTCTATGGTGCAAAGATCGGGGTAATCGGACTCAATGGCTCTGGAAAGTCATCCGTTCTCAAGATCATTGCTGGATTAGACAAATCATACCAGGGAGATGTGGTGTTTGCTCCGGGCTATACTGTTGGGTATTTGGCTCAGGAACCGCTCCTTGATGTCCAAAAAACAGTACTAGAGGTGGTTGAAGAGGGTGTTGCTTCAACAACTGCTATATTAAAAGAATATGAGGAGATCAATGAAAAATTTGGTCTTCCGGAGGTATATGAGAATGCGGACGAGATGGATAAACTTCTTGCCCGGCAAGGAGAATTACAGGACCAGATTGACGCTTGCGGAGCCTGGGAGCTAGATAGTAAACTAGAACGGGCAATGGACGCATTGCGCTGCCCTGAGCCGGATAGTAAAATTGCCATATTGTCAGGCGGAGAGCGCAGAAGAGTAGCATTATGTCGCCTCTTACTTCAGGAACCAGATGTTTTATTACTCGATGAACCTACCAACCACCTCGATGCAGAGAGTATCGACTGGTTGGAACAGCATCTGAAACAATATAAAGGTACGGTAATCGCCGTTACGCACGACAGGTACTTTCTTGATAACGTTGCAGGATGGATTCTCGAACTTGACCGTGGCGAAGGTATTCCATGGAAAGGAAATTACTCATCATGGCTTGATCAGAAAGCTAAAAGACTAGCCTCTGAAGAAAAGACTGAAAGCAAGCGACAAAAAACACTTGAAAGAGAACTCGAATGGGTTCGAATGGCACCCAAAGCACGTCATGCCAAGTCAAAAGCTCGTTTATCAAACTATGAAAAACTTGCCTCTGAAGACACCAAGGAAAGAGAAGATAAACTGGAGCTATTCATTCCGCCAGGGCCGAGATTAGGAAACCTGGTGATCGAAGCGCAGAATGTTACCAAGACTTATGGTGATAAATTATTGTTTGAAAACCTCAGTTTCTCACTCCCACCTGCAGGAATTGTTGGAATTATCGGACCAAATGGTGCAGGAAAAACTACTCTATTTCGATTGATTACGGAACAAGAAACTCCGGATGCTGGTTCATTTAGAGTGGGTCCGACCGTAGCCTTAGGATATGTTGACCAGATGCATGATGATCTGGATGCAGAGAAATCGGTTTGGGAAAATATTACTGATGGCCAGGAAACGATTTTATTAGGGAACCGACCTGTTAACTCGAGAGCTTATGTTTCTAAATTCAACTTCAATGGTGCAGACCAGCAGAAAAAAGTTTCCGTGCTTTCAGGAGGAGAAAGAAATAGGGTGCATCTTGCAATAACACTTAAGAAAAGTTCAAACGTTCTCCTTCTGGATGAACCTACCAATGATATTGACGTAAACACCTTAAGAGCACTGGAGGAAGGACTCGAAAACTTTGGAGGTTGTGCTGTTATCATTTCACATGATCGCTGGTTTTTGGATAGGGTTTGTACGCATATCCTGGCCTTTGAAGGCAATTCACAGGTTTATTATTTTGAGGGCAATTATTCTGAGTACGAAGAAAACAGGAAAAAACGTACAGGTGATGTTCAACCGCAGCGGATCAGGTATAAGAAACTGACTGATTAAGATTCTGGGTAGTGATCATAACAACTAGAGCGCTAGTCGGTATAATCACCGTTCCAAAAAACTTTCTAAGATGGTAAACAAGAATCCTTGAATATAGAGCCAACCTAAGGACCCACCCAAAAGTCTAGTAAGATGTTCAAAACAGACTAAGTGCTCATTGTTAAAATGTTAACAAATAAATAACATATCTGGGCCGATAGATTGAAAGATAATCACTTATCTTTATTTGCATAGTAATTTCCTGTATTAAACCGGTTTAAATAATAATTCAAAATTGAATCAAAATTTATGACTTGGAAAAAATTTAATGGAGAACCCATCGAAATCCCGATCCTTGAAGAAGTTGAGCATGCAATCGAACGCGAATCTGCACTTGGTAACAAATTAAAGGTTTGTATCGGCACAGACTCCCAGGTTAAAGGATCAATCATTGACTTCGCGACGGTGATTGTCTTTTTAAGGGAGAAAAAAGGAGGCTTCATGTTCATACATCAGGAAAAATCATCAATCAAGATGAGCATCAAAGAACGGATGCTTTCAGAAGTACAGAAATCAATCGAATGTGCCTATTCCCTTTGCGACCTGCTTGATCTTTATGATGTAGATCTGGAAGTACATGCCGATATCAATACGAACCCAAATTTCAAATCAAACATGGCACTTCATGAAGCTATGGGATATATCTTAAGTATGGGATTTGTTTTTAAAGCTAAGCCAGAAGCATTCGCTAGTTCAGCTTGCGCAAATAAACTTGTTCAGTAAACAAAGAAGCCATTGCTTTTGACAATGGCTTCTGTTGTGAATTATAATTGGTTTATGAAGATTTAAGTTTGATTTGTTCAGTTACGATGTGCCTCACATTTTCCATGTCTTCCTCTAAATCATCTTCTACATCCTGTTCATAGACAAATCCATGGTTGCTTACAAGCAATGTACCTTGACTGTATTTTTCATTGTGCTGTGTTGAATCAAGTCCTTCTTCTTCTTCTGAGCTTACACGCATAGGCTGCAATAAGTTAATGAATTTGAAAATGCCATAAGAGACAATAAAACTATAGGACACTGTGATTGTAACTAATTTAAGCTGAGTAAAGAAAAATTCATGGTTCCCATAGAACCAACCATCAGAACCTGCTGGGTTTACTGTTTTTGTTGCTAGTAAACCGGTCAATAATAACCCAACTATACCACCTACGCCATGGCAAGGAAATACATCGAGCGTATCATCTAGGGTAGTTTTTGATTTCCAATAAACCGCTAGATTCGATATTATTGCTGCAACAAATCCTATAAATATACTCTGCGGAATTCCGACGTATCCGGCGCCGGGTGTTACTGCGGCAAGTCCAACCACTGCACCAATACAAAAACCAAGTACTGATGGCTTTTTACCTCTAACTACATCAAAGAACATCCAAGATAATCCTCCGGCAGCTCCTGAAATATTAGTAGTTGCGAATGCTGAAACAGCCAGGGCATTAGCACCAAGTGCAGATCCGGCATTAAAACCAAACCAGCCAAACCATAATAAACCAGTTCCTATCAAAACATAAGGA
>CAMDQV010000206.1 GCA_945906015.1 Pedobacter schmidteae
GAAGCAAGGGGTGGAGTTGAAGTGGAAGTAGGTTGTAAGTTGTAAGTTGTAGGTTGTAAGTTATAAGTTAAAAGCAGAAAGGTGAAAGCTAAAAGCAGAAAGCAAATTGTGCAATCTCATATCTCACATCTCATATCCGTTATAAGTTAAAAGCAGAAAGCTAAAAGCAAATTGTGCAATCTCACATCTCATATCTCAGATCTCATATCTACCCTACAATATCTCACATCTCAAATCCCAATCATGAAAAGAAGAGAAATTCTAAAAAGTCTAACCATTCTTCCGCTGGCTGGAGCCATAAGCGTAAAAACTGCTGAAGCTGAGTCTAAGCAAAAACTAGACTGGACACCAAAAAAAATATCGATTCCAAGTAAATATCCTAGTTCAAGCCCATTATCGGCATGCATTCGTTCAGGGCATTTGGTTTTTGTGAGTGGTATTGGTGGTTGGTATGCAGATAGAAGAAAAGAACCTGGAGATATTCAGGTACAAATCAAAAGTGCATTGGAACATATGAAGGATCTGTTGGAACGCGCAGGAACAAATATGGGTAATGTTTTGAAAGTGCACATGACTTTGGCTGAACCTAATAAAAACATCAAAGCTCTTAATGAAGTATACGGCGACTATTTTCCTGATCCAAAGCCTGTACGTTCATACAGTGGCTGTGGGGTAGATCAAATGGGAAAAGATGGAATATTAGTACAGATCGATTGTGTGGCTTATATCGATTGATTGAGATTATTATTCTAAATTTTGGTCATTATTCCTATAAAAAAAGCCCCGATCTCCATGAGATCGGTTTTTTTTATTTAGTTAAATTGCAATTAGCTTGAAAGTGGTGGCCCGGTAGGAACAACAATTTTCTGGCGACTGCTTGGCTGAATATATTTCTTAGCGGTGAACTTAGAGGTCAGATATTCTCCGTGATGGATATTTCCAGACATGGAATCACCAGTAACTGTTCCTGAGAAAGTAAATGGAACATTGTCAGCTAACAATTTTGATGCACTTCTGAATTTCACTTCATTACCTTCTATAGTACCTTCCAATTCATTGGTCGTAAATGTGCTCTTGTGCGAACCTTTCAGCCAGTTGGTATCTTGTTGTTCAATAAAGAAGGTATGCTTGCTAGTTTCTCTGAAGTATTCTACTGTAACCTCCCAACGACCTTTAATGTCTGCTGCAGGAGCTTTCATTTCAGGGGCAGGTGGGCGTTTCATAGAAAGTGCTGTAAATATACGCTCAGCAACAATTTTATCATCGCCTGGTTGCATCATAAATGCAGCAACACTGATAGAAGTTAAATTAGCAGCAGCTGCTGCACCACGACCACCACCGCCTGCACTCAATGCAATACGAGGAGTAGTTGTTGAAAGATAAGTCGCAATATCCTGTCCTGTTGCATTGAACGTTGAAGGGTCCCATGAAATATTCAGGTTTGGAGTACGGTTATCTAATCCTTCAGGTTGACGGATTTTGGTTGTAATACCAGAAATTGCAGAAACACGTTTGGAGATTGTTTCGAGGTAACCTGTCCAGGTAATTTCTTCCTGTGGATGGTTACGTTTTGTCCATGCCTCAACAGCGGCAAGCATTCCTATTTGTTCTTCCTTTCCAACTTTGTTATCACGACCGGCACCATGGTGAGGTGCGCTTGACTGCCATGTAGCCATTAAGAATTTCTTATCTCCTAATAATAATCCGGCGCTTTGCGGACCACGTATAGCCTTTCCGCCGCTGTAAGCAACAACTGTTGCTCCGTCGGCAAGGTGTACGTTAGGTTTTAAGGTAAGTGCTTCTGCAGCAGCATCAACCAATACAGGTACTCCTTTGGCTTTAGCTGCCTTTGAGATTGAAATAACAGAAAGAGGGCCGGTATCACCTGGCGAAGTTGGCATCATATAGATCATTGCAGTACGAGAATTCATCGCAGCTTCCAGTTCTTCCTGTGTTTCTACAGTAACTATTTTAACTCCAACATTACGAACAGCATGGTCATAGGTATTACGTGAATGACGTGGGATGATTACTTCATTTTTTTCGAACCCTGTAAGATCAGGAACGCGGACAAGCTTTTCAGGATTTCCACCGGTTACCGCAGCTATTGTACTGATCTTTATTCCTCCTGCACAACCACAGGAAACAACTCCCCATTCAGCTCCTGATAATTCTGCCAGTTTTTTACCAACACCCATTGCCAGTTCATCTAACTGAACATAGTTTGATTGAGCATTGTACATTGCTTCTTTAGCTTCAGGAACTAAAGTAGATGCACCAATAATTGTGAATGTACCACGGCAGTTAATTACCGGCTCTACCCCAAGTGCACGATACACTTCAGGACCTAATAATGCTGATCCTGAAGCAGTAACAGCAAGACTTGCTCCTTGAGCACCAGCTGGAGCAGCCATTGCCGCCTGAGTACTTCCAACAACTCCGCCAGCTAATGGCAGCAATGTTAAACCTTTAATAACGTCTCTACGTTTCATTGAATTATTATTTTAAGTTATATTGAGATTGATTTTTACGTTTTTATAATTACCGAATAAATAATTTTCTAATTTAACCACTTAGTCAAATAATTAAGACTAATATAAGTAGAATTCATGTTACATCTGTTTCGTAGAATTAATCGATTGAATTTTGTTATTTTTTTTGACTATTTCTATATTCTTTTACCTCCTCAACACTTACTGCTGATGCGGTATTCCCAAAATTCTGCCTGATATAGGTTAGAATATGAGCAACTTCTTCATCTTTCAGGAAATTATGAGCAGGCATCAGCCCGTTGTAGGGTTTATCATTCACTACAATCTCTCCATTTAATCCCTTGAGTAAAGTATTCAATAACTTTGTTTTATCTCCAGTTACCCAATCTGTTCCGCCCAGCGGAGGGAAGCGATTACCATCACCTTTTCCATCATTTTGATGACAAGATGCACAGTAGGTATTGTATAGTTTTGCCTTTTCTGGAATTTTACCTTTTTCTAGATTGTCTTTTACTTCATCTGGTGTGCGGATATGAGAAAGGAGTTTGTGTTTTTCCATCTCTGCGAGTTGTACAGTGCCGAAATTCTTTTTATCTCCTTTGTACATTACGCGCCAGATTTTCCCTTTTTCAGTCTCACTGATGTATAAAGATCCATCTGGTCCCATTGCAATTCCCATTGGCCGATATATCGCATCTCTTACGTTAACTATCGGATCTACACCCGCAAAACCATCAGCAAATACTTCCCAATCACCAGTAGGAGCACCATTCTTGAATGGAACAAATGCTACAAAGTAGCCTGCTTGTGGGTAGGGTGCACGGTTTGTTGAACCATGAAATGCGATAAATGCTCCGTTTTTATATCTTGCAGGAAATTGGTTTCCTTGGTAGAAATAAAGGTCGTTTGGTGCCCAGTGTCCCGGAAAGCCAATTAATGGCTGGGCCAGTTCTTTTCCTTTTCCTTCTTTTTTACCATCCCCGCCATACTCAGGAGTCATTAATTGCTTTTTCTGTATCTGATCATAATAGTAATATGGCCAGCCAGCATCATCACCTTCCTTGATTTTAAAAAACTCTTCTGATGGTAATACTGCACTTTGCCAGGCAGTAAAAAGTTCAGGGAATAAGCGGTGTAAATTATCCCTTCCATGTTGAAGCACATATAAACTTTTATCTGTCTTATTCCAGTCCATAGCTACAATACTCCGTAAGCCGGTTGCAAATAAGGTTCCGTCTTTTTGTGTGAGTCCGGTTTTATTAGCATCAAAACGCCAGATTCCGGCATGCTGCTCAAGCTCTGGGCATGGAAATATTCCTGGCTGCCCAGGTTTTCCTCCGGGCGTGTTTGCCATGTCCATACAGTTATTGGAGGGTGTACCAAATGGGACATACATAAAGCCTTTATCATCAAAAGAAACCGGCTTAGTAATATGCCAGTGTGCGCCATGTTCGTGGTTGTCAGTCAATACAGTTTCCATCTCACTTTCAGGAATCAGTTTGCCGGGAGTGAGTTTGCTTCTGTAAATGGCTAATGAAGAGCTATAGTATAGGTATCCTTTGTGGATACGCATGCCATTTGCCAGACTACCAAAATCTTTATAGCTACCAAAATGCTGAATGATATCTGCTTTTCCGTCATTATCGGTATCCCGTAAAGCTACATTGCCTCCCTTTGCAGAAAACCTTAGTTTGACATAAATATCTCCGTTGTTATTTACTGCCAAATGTCTTGCAGGACCGATACTATCTGTTACCACTACCGCTTCAAAACCTCCTGGCAATGTAATTCCACCATTATCTGGATCAGAAGGAGGAAGGCCTCCCGGATTTCTCAATAGGGTATGACTGAGCAGCGCAACCAAAAGTATGGAGACTGCCCCATAAGCTAAAGGTTTTTTAAAAAAGATAGAATTGAAATTTAGTTTCATTTTATGGGAAGCGCGTTATGCCATATTATGTTTGATTAGATTCGAAAGTAAATATGCAAAAAAAGCTGTTTTAATTCAAGAACAGGATTTAATAAGTACCAGTTTACTTTTAATTGCCAGATTCATAATTTATTGAATTAT
>CAMDQV010000207.1 GCA_945906015.1 Pedobacter schmidteae
TATTACTCATTACCCCGTCACTTATTCGGGTAGGCTGAGAATTAGAGATTCTCTTTCCATCCCATTTAATTTCTATCGAATTAACACCACCAAAGCCGTCCCAGATCAAGTTATTTTTTGCACTTCCGTAGAATAAATTAATTTTCCCTTTATTATCTCTCCAAATTGTGGGATCAAATAAGCGATAGGCCTTATCTGTTGGATAAATAGCTAGCTGATCATTCAACCAAGATTTTCCTAAATCTTGACTAACTGATAAGGTCACATAATTACCCGGGCCAGGTGCAGCTCCACCTGAATACCAGGCTACAAAAACCTGCTTTCCATCAGCAGTTGCACCCACAGCAGGAACCTGTTCAAATTTTCGGTCTTTTAATCTTGAGTCTGCAGGATTATAAATAAACTCTGCCATAGCTGAAGCATCTTTATCGCCGGCAATAGCAAGTGCAGTTATTTTACTGGCACTACAGCCTGACCATAGAAACATACAGCTGGAAGTCAGGAAAATCACGAAAAATAGTATTGATCTGGTTTTCAAATTATGATGTTTTAAAAATAAATTATAGTTATCAAGATGAACCGGATTAAAATAAGTTCCGGAATCTTAAAAATGTGATTTTTTATGGAAATAATCACATGAACATCGAAAATAAATGAATCTAATAAAAATTACCAATTGTGAATTGCTCCATCTGGACTCTTCAAAACTGGATGTGGAAACTTAGTTTTTTCGGTAATTTCCATGATGAAATCTGCCTTTTTGGGATTAAATTTCACACCTAATCCAGGTTCAGGATTTAAATACAATCTACCTTTAGAAAAATTCACATAATCATCATTAAAATACGCTGGTCTTTCTACCTCACCTCCAGCTATTTCCATCATTACTCTTGAGGGGCTACTTGAACCCAGAACATGTACTAAAGCTGCTGTTGATATGGGGCCAGTAAAGTGTGGAATCATGCCTATATAATGGGTCTCACATAATGCTGCTATCTTCTTCAATTCTATAATTCCACCACTATTGGGCAATGTTACCCTAGAATAATCTATGAGATGTTGTTCAATTAATTCATTAATATCCCAGCGATCACCAAATTGTTCACCTACTGCAATAGGCACTTTGGTAGCTTGCCTAAAGGTTCTGTAAACACCTGGATTTTCAGATCTGATTGCATCTTCTACAAAATATGGGCTTAATTCTTGTAATGCTGAACAGATTTTTATAGCTTCGGGAGTATCAAAACGGGTATGAAGATCAATTGCCCAATTACCCTTACCTCCTACTGCTTGATCAATTCTTTTACTGAAGTCGATAGTTCTATCGGCATTATCAAAGAAATCAAAAGGAAGATCGCCATTGCCACCCGTTGGTCCGATCCGATATGACCTAAAGCCAGCTTTAAGACAATCGGTTGCTCTTTCTTCTTCAGTTTTTGCTTTTGATGGTCTAAAACCAGTGGCGTAACACTCTATAAATTCTCTTGTTGATCCACCCAAAAGCTCATATACAGGAACATTTAAGACTTTGCCCTTAATATCCCATAATGCCATCTCAAGGGCGCCTAATGCATGCAATTTCTCTCTTCCAGGAGGATAAAACATCCCTCTGTATAAATATTGCCAGATATGTTCAATACGAAAAGGATCTTCACCGATCATCATCTGAGCACATTGCTCGATCATGTCTTTTGAACCACCCTCACCTATACCGATTATCCCTGTATTAGTTTCAATTTCAACAATACCTCGAGCCTGATTAAAAAGAGGTTTATTATACCCAGGGGCAGCATAATATCTAATTTTAGTGATCTTAATATTAGATGATGCCTGTGCATTCAGAATTGGGAAACCAATGAGCATGGCTGCCGAACCAAAAACTGCAGATTCTAGAAATCGTCTTCTTTGCATATACTGATTTAATTAAATAACAAAAATTAATTTATTCGTTCTACATCAACATACTCTACGCCAATATCCTGATCATCTGATTTGATAAATGCTTCAAATTTACCCGGGCCTTCGGGTAATTCTATCGCATCAAACCTAGAAGCCGTATCACCCACCGAAATTGCAATTTTCTTTTCTAACCCACGATATTTTAAATATTCAAAACCTGATTTTGTTGCTTTTTGATAACGAAGGATGACATTATATTTACCAGGGCTGCTAAACACTTCCCAATAACCCATTCGTCTGCTTTGCTCACCTATCAAACCCTGACCGCCCCAATCAAACCTTGATAATTGTACAATGGGCTGAAACTTAGTGCCAATATATATACGCTGGGGCCAATCACTACCGCGATCTTTCATAGCCTGATCAAACCAGTTTTCGTAACGAGAGAGCATGTTTTTAACAATATCGGGGTGTTGTTTAGCTATATTTTCAATTTCACTAGGGTCTTTCTCAATATCGTATAACTCTAGAGAAGCTAAAAGTTTTTTCATATCTGCCTCTGCAATGCCAGGTCGAATAATATTTCCATAAGGGTCGTCATTGGGCGATATGAGTTTATAGCGCTGACCTCGCACCGTAAAATGAAAATATTTGAAGGGTTCAGAACCAGCATGACCCTGAATGAATATTTCACGTTCTGGAATGCTTTTCAATTTATTAGTAAGTAAGGGCAATAATGATATTCCATCCAGTTTCAAAGATTTAGGTATCGGTACATTACATGCTTCAAGAAGTGTAGGCATTACATCAATATGTGCTGCCAAATTGGTGTATTTAACTCCCTTAGGAATCTTTGCAGGCCATTTAATAAAAAATGGAACGCGTATTCCATTTTCATAAACACTGGTTTTTGTACCACGAAGATTCATCACAAAACGATCTGGATAGAGGTCATTTTTTGTTCGTTTAGTTCTCGGACCATTATCAGACATAAAAATTACAATGGTATTATCTTCTATGCCTAATTCTTTTAGTTTAGCTAGCAAACGACCAATATTAGCATCCACATTAGCAATCATGCCATAGGTCAGCGCATTGAGTTCATGAAGACCCATTTTTCGATAAGGATCGGCCCATTTATCGCTAACTGTCAATGGAAAATGAGGGAGGTTTGTTGCGTAATAGGCAAAAAATGGCTTGTCTTTGTTTTTGTCTATGAAGTTAATGGTAGCATCTGCAAAAATATCATCACAATATCCTTCAAAAACCTTCTTTACATTATTATGCTCTAAAATCGGATTGAAATAAGAGTTTCCAGGAGGGTCGGATGCCTGACCAATTCCTCCGCCTTTATGAATCAAGGTTTCCTGAAAGCCCTTATCGGATGGCCTCATAGGATAGGAATCGCCGAGGTGCCATTTTCCAAAAATTCCGGTACGATAACCCGCATCTGAGAGTACTTTTGCGATGGTAAGCTCTGTAGATTTCATAAGATGTGCAGTTTCTGTAACGCCTACTACACCTGTTCTGTAATTATCTCTACCGGTAAGCATACTGGCTCTAGTAGGCGAACAATTAAAATTCACAATAAACTGCCGCATCTCAGCACCTTGATTTGCAATTGCATCCATATTTGGAGTTTTCAGAATATCGTTATTATGAAGTCCAACATCACCAATACCCTGATCATCAGTCATGATCAAAAGAATATTAGGCCTCTTTTGAGCGAAAGAATGCTCAGAAAAAATAACGTTTAATGAAAAAAACGAGAATAAAAGAAATTTGGAATAAATACTAATCAGATTCATATATCAAATACAAAAGAATATCTATAATTAATTATATCAGATTAGGACAATTATGATATTTATAGGTATACTAAATTTTAAAAACAGATTCAAATCTATTTTCCTTTTACTCGATTGGATGCAATGGCATTTAGATCATACACGATCTTGCCAGCCTTAATGGTCATTTCACACTCAAATTTCTGTGTTCCAGACTTTTTGTTTCCCGCAACATCTCTAAAACCAAAATCGCCTTTACGCATACTCAAAATAGCAATATCAGCTATACCACCAATAGAAAGATTACCAAGTTCCTCCCTTTTTATTGCCTGAGCCGGAGCCCAGCTTGCAGCCTTTATAATTGATGGAATATCCATTCCAAGGAATAAAAATATAGACATCACATTCAACTGGTCTTTCATTGCACGAATAATACTTTCAGAGTGAAGATCAGTACCCATTGTATTTGGATAAAATCCAGATTTAATTGCTGGAACTGCTTGTTTGAAATTAAAGCTACCGCTTCCAAAACCAACATCAAAGATAATTCCTCGCTGTTGTGCAGCTTTAACAAATGGCCTTAATTGATGATTTTCAAAATCAACAATGGGATCTTTACTTTTAGGTGCTTCAATAAACGTATGAGTGTAAATATCACCTGGACGAAGATATTTAAATAAAAGTTCTTCGAGCGACTGATTACCTGTACCAAAATCTATCATCACAGGCATGTTGGCTATTTTACCAGCCTGTGTAATTCGCTCTACCGGAGTCCAGTCGGCCTTACCAAAATGAGCAAGTTTGAAACCAACCACGTATTCTTTGTTTTCAATGGCAAAAGCAGCTGTTTTTTCAGCTTCCATATCCTCAAGAT
>CAMDQV010000208.1 GCA_945906015.1 Pedobacter schmidteae
TCTTTTCCTTCACGAACCTGTTTTGGAAAAACCTGATTTTTTAGAGAATAAGTCACTAATAATCCAACTGCCTCTCCAATACTCCATTCAACCGGATGCAGCCGGTAGCAACCATTCGTGATATGTGTGGTACCTATGTTTTTATTTGCAGGGATCAGGTTTTCCATTCGTATAGGAAGTAAAGAACCTAAAGGAATCTGAAAAGGTAATGATGAAAAATCGATATAATTATTTCCACGGCTGCTGGGGTGTAGATCAATATGGTAATAGCCTATACCTACACTGTCATAAAAATCGGCTGCTATCTTACCAGCAATTGGTCCGGCAACCTGTATTCGATTTTCCTGACCAACATGCTCTTCGAGCACAGTAAAATCAGCCTTAATACGCCTTGATTCACGAATATAAGGGTATTTTGCTAAGCCATCTTCCGTTCCCATTACATCTTTTCGTAAACGCAGACCCGGCCAACCCAGTTTGCCATCTGGCCGCGGTGCTTCAGTTTGAAGCCAGTGAAATAAGGATAAGCTAAGTTGTTTCCCTCTTGCTACATGATGGTTGAACTCTTTCTGAGATACACCCACCAGGTTTCCTAGCGTGTAATCATTCTGTGGCCAGTTCACCGTTGAGATATCCCCTTTAAAAACACCTGGGGTAAAATTATCTTTTGCAAGGATGCGACGGTAATTCCAAAGGTTAAGATATGGATCTGTTAAGCTCCCATCAGGATTTAATCCCAATGGTTTCTTTTCAAGCGTTTTAGGATTGGAATAACTCAAGTCTAGTAATTTACCCGGCCATGCAGGAGTCATTTTAGGTACTAGATTTCGCCAAAAATCGTATTCAGCTGGTTGATCACCAATATTATTTGATCCAGGGACATAGTCCATTGCAAAACACATAGTAAACGCCTGCTGATTATCCGGGTCGGCTTTTAATGGTGCATGTAATTCATGCGTTTCATTCCTTGATTCGGTTCCCATTACGAATTCAGTATTGGTCATTGGTAGTAATTCACCAGTTTCTGTCGCATCTACAAAGTAAGGGGCTACTAAAATTACTGTGCGGCCCGATCTTAAACTCTGAGCTCTTAGGGCTTTTACTTTATTTCCTGAATATTCTGCTGAGCTGATCTTATGCTCAATTAATAGTGTTAGTCTCCCTGAACTTATAAAAGGGGCAAGCATTTGATGCAAAACAGCAACTGACACTCGAGGTTCATGGCAAAGCGCTGAAACCATCGCATTCCCAGGATTAAGTCTTGGCCTTGATTTTGCAACATCTGTGATGGGGTAGTTATTTTTGTAATATTCTCTAACCGCATTTCTGTAATCGCGATAGGCTTTAGGTGCACCATGAGTTTCGATCCAGGCATGTTCATCTGGAGGCACTCCTTGCGAGGTAAGCTGGCCGCCAATCCAGTCGGTTTCTTCAGTCATGATCACATCTAGTCCGTTACGCAAAGCAGATAAAGCAGCTGCACAGCCTCCTACACCTCCTCCAGCAATCACCACACTTGCAGACAGCTCAGAAGAATTTTGTTCAGCCGCTGCACTTGCAGCTACTGAAATAGTTGGGAATGAAGTTAAAGCTCCTGAAGCCAACCCGGTGGCTCCAAGCCCTGTGAGACTTATAAAATTTCTTCTTTTCATAAACTTTCAGCTTTTGACTTATAGCCATTAAGACCAAAAAAAACAATGTATAAATAACAAAGAACCGGAATCATAAAGGCGATTGCCCAGGTTGAATGATCCTTTAAATAACCTTGAGAGAATGAGATTATTGCACCACCTGCAATGGCTGTTGATAATATTCCTGACGCTTTGGTGGTATATTTCCCTAATCCCTGAACAGAAAGTGAGAAAATAATTGCAAACATCACTGAATTGAATAATCCTACTCCAATCATCGACCAAACGGCGAACATGCCAGATGTACTTACAGATAGAACTACCAACAATATTGCTGCAGCGGCACAAATGGTCAATATAAATGAAGGTTTTACTGTTTTCAAAAGATAAGAACCAATCAAACGGCCAAGCAGCATACTGCCCCAGTAATAGGAAACATATGAATTTGCATTTTCAACACCCATATTTAGGGTATCGGCGATGTAATTTGTCAAAAAAGTACCTATGGAAACTTCGGCGCCTACATACGCAAAAATAGCCCATGAACCAAAGTTTAGGTTACGGAAGGAGAAGATACTTATTCTTTGTTCGGGATTAGCCACAATGCTTTCGGCACCGGTGCTAATATTTGGTAGTTTCAAATTATAAACTACCAGGGCAATACAGATAAGCAAGGCTGCAATACCTAAATAAGGGTATTTTACCGCATCGCTTGACGTACCTGATTCCTGTAATCTGGATAAAATATAGTGTGCGCCAAAAATAGGCGCTATGGTGGTTCCAATAGACCCTACTGCCTGGATCAGGGTAAGACGAGAAGATGCAGTTTTGGCCGGACCAAGAGCAGTAATATACGGGTTTGAAGCTACCTGTAATACCACAACACCTATCGCTAATACAAATAATGCAGCCAGGAATAAATAATAAAGATGCATATCGGCAGCGGGATAAAATAACAAGGAACCAATTGCTGCGATTGCAAATCCAAGAACCATCCCATTCTTATAACCGATTTTTTCAACGATCATCCCGGCAGGAAATGACATCAGACCGTAAGTCAAGAAAAAATAGAACTGAACCAGTGATGAATCTGCATAACTTAAGGTAAATCCTTCTTTAAAAAAAGGCACCAAAGTATCGTTCAAACAGGTAATAAAACCGTTCATAAAATAAAGAACAGCAAGTGAAATGAGTGCGGGCATGTAATTCTGGCCCGAATTTTCCTGATCGGAAACTACACTGTTATGTAAAGGTATATTTGCCATAATCTATTAAGTTTTTTGAGCATTATGCTTTAAGCTTTAAGCTTTAAGCCTAAAAAGGTGTTATTTAGAATACTTTGCGTCAATCTTCTCTAGGGTTTTCCAGCATTGGAATAATCCTCTTGGAACATGAAAACAACCTTTCCATTTACCTCCTTTAAGTGGAAGTAATACTTCTCCCCTACGGTTCAGATAACCAAACCACTCGCCTTTTTCAGCATCCGGAAAATGAGCCCATGTGTAGTTATGAACCTTTACAAACCAATCCCAGCATCGCTGATCGCCGGTATGGTAAAATCCTTTCAACAAACTGATTAACGTTTCGATGTGCACCCACCATAATTTCTGATCCCATTCCAATTGCTGTGGAGGATGCCCTTTTACGTCCATGAAATATAAAATTCCATCAAATTCCTTATCCCATCCATATTCAAGAATGTTTAGGGTAATATCAACTGCTTTTTTAATGAGTGCCTGGTCATTTCTACGTTCGGCAATATCCATAATGAACCACATAGATTCCAGACCATGTCCCGGATTGACCAGACGGCCTTCAAAGGAATCAGAAAACGTACCATCTGGCTTCACATTTTCAAGAATAATACCCAGATCATCCTGATAAAAGATGTCCATCACAGAATGTATACCATCGTTTATTGTCTTTTCAATTAAGTCTCTATCCAAAAGATGTTCCAGTTCAAGTACCAGATTACACAGGATCATTGGCAATGAAAAACCCTGCAAAGGGCGGGTACCAGGATAGGCTTTATTATATTTTCCTTTCGGATCATCCTTTTTGCGAAGGATATTATTAAAGGTATCAATGGCAAGCTTGGCATATTCCTCTGTACCAGTAGCTTTGTAAAGCTGTGCAAAGGCCATTGCGGCAAAGCAATCTGAAAAAATATTATAGGGCTGAATGAGCGGCTGACCTTCACGACTGAGTGAAAAATAAAAATTACCATTTTCATCCTTTCCATGTTTCTTCATAAATTCGGCACCCTGAATAGCAAAATCAAGCCATTCTTTTTTCTGTTCCACCTGATTGTAAAGCATACTGAAGCACCACACCTGTCTGAACTGTAACCAAGCAAATTTATCTGTATCAAACACATTCCCTTCGCGGTCAATACAGGTAAAAAAACCTCCAAATTCCGTATCTCCTGAGTTTTTTAACCAAAATGGAATAATATCTTTCAAAAGATTATCTTGATATTTTTCTGCGTATTGTATGTAATTCATGAGTTTAGCTTTAGGACCATAGCAATTCTGTAATTGATCTATATTCTTCCTCTAAATAATAGAAAATTTACAAGAAAAGCCAATTGTTTTAATACAATCGAAGAGAAATATGCCCGCATTATTCTTACCTGATCTAACAAAATCAAGCTAAGATCTGCAAATAGATCAGTACCAATGCTACGATACTCATTAAAATAAGTACGGTAAAACCCATAAAATTCGAAAAACTATTATTCGTAAAATAGCCCATAACCTCTTTATTATTAGCTATATAAAGAATAATAGCAATTAAAACAGGCGGGGTTAACCCATAAAGAATGGCAAACCATAGCAGGGCTTTTTTTGGAAGAATCTTAACATAATTAATAAACAACCCGAGTATCAAAAACATGCCAGCAACTACATAAAATACTTTTGCCTGT
>CAMDQV010000209.1 GCA_945906015.1 Pedobacter schmidteae
TTTGATAACATGAACTTGTGTTTTTGGTAAGACTGCACGGGCAGTTTCGTGCGCTCAAAAAAAGCAAAACCTATTATGAAAAAAAACCTGACTCAATTATTATTTATGTTGGTGCTGTGTGTTGCATGCAGCGTTGCAAATGCACAAATAAATGCGCAACTTTTAGGGCGATATTCCATAGGAACTTATAATTCCAATGGTGGTGTAGCCGAAATTTCTGCTTACGATCCAGGTTCCAAACGTATGTTTGTAATCAATGGACCAGATTCAAGTGTTAAAATTGTAAACATTGCAAATCCTGCAAGTCCAGTTTTAATAGCTACAATTTCTGTTAAACCTTATGGAATAGATGTTACTTCTGTAGCATGTAATAAAAAAGGAGTTTTTGCTATTTCAGTCATTGACTCTAACGGAAAAACAAATCCTAGTAACATTGTATTTTTAGACATCAATGGTAATTATATCAATAAAGTAAAAGCTGGCGCCAATGCCGATCATGTTATTTTTACTCCTAATGGACAAAAATTATTAGTTGCCAACGAAGGTGAACCAAATGTAGGTTATACAATAGATCCAGAAGGTTCTATTTCTATCATTGATTTAGCTTCTGGTATTGCAAATATTACGCAAGCCAATGTTCAAACAGCTGGCTTTACTGCTTTTAATTCTCCAACCGTTATTGATTCTAAAATCAGAATTTTTGGTAAAATTCAATCAGGAACTACTTTTTCACGAAACTCAACTGTTGCTGAAGATTTAGAACCAGAATACATTGCTATTTCAGATGATAACACAACTGCTTGGGTTACTTGTCAAGAAAATAACGCTTTAGCCGTTGTAAATATTAACACTGCTACAGTAACTTCATTATTGCCTTTAGGCTACAAAAACCACAGACTTGCTGGCAACGGTTTAGATCCATCAGACAGAGATAATGGTTCAAATGCTGCTTTAGCAAAAATTGATACTTTCCCTGTTTTTGGTATGTTTTTACCTGATGGAATTTCGCATTTTAAAGCTGGAAATCAATCATATTTAGTTACTGCTAACGAAGGTGATGCAAGAGCTGATTATGGAACTGCTAACAATGAAGAAAACAGAGTTGCCGATGTTACTTATGTATTAGATTCTACCAAATTTGGTGGTGCAGCTGGTGTTGCTGCAATAAAAGCAAATACTGCTTTAGGTCGTTTAACAGTTTCTAATAGAACAGGCGATTTTAACAACGATGGTAAAATAGATTCTATCTTTTGCTTTGGTGCACGTTCGTTTTCTATTTGGAATGGAACTACTGGCGCTTTAGTTTGGGATAGTAAAGATGAAATAGAACAAAAAGTTAAAAGTATGTTTCCAGCTAACTTTAACACAGGTCATACCACAAATGCTTTAGACGATAGAAGTGACAACAAAGGTCCTGAACCAGAAAGTGTAACGATTGGAAAAATTAAAGACAGTACTTATGCTTTTATAGGATTAGAACGCATTGGTGGAATTATGATTTATAATATTACCATTCCAACAGCTCCTTATTTTGTTCAATATATCAACACTCGTAATTTTAGTGTTACTCCAAGTCAAGCTAATTTAGCTTCTGTTGGTGATTTAGGTCCTGAAGGAATTGTATTTATTCCTGCATCAGAAAGTCCAAATGGAGTTAACATGATTATGTTATCAAATGAAGTAAGCGGAACTGTAGCTATATTTAACATAAATACACCAGAAACTGAAGGTATTTCTAAATTACAAGATTATAAAAATAACACTTCGGCTGCTATAGGAACTTTTCAAGGTATCAACTACAAAGAAGCTGGTTTCTCTACTTTGTTTCCAATTCCAAATACCAACGGAACTGAGTTTTGGACTTGTTCAGACAGAGGTGTAAATATTGACTGTGCAAATGCAAACACTGCAAGTTGCCGTCCTACTTACGATAAAATGTATGCATTCCCTTCATATAGTCCAAAAATTCACCGCATACGTATTAACGGTGATTCTATTCAAATTTTACAAACTATTCCTATCAAACGTCCAAATGGATCAGGCGCTTCAGGTATAATAAATCCAACTGGTTTAGGAAGTACAGCGGCAGAAATTGCATCAACTGATACGGTTTTAAATTGTGCAAATTTTAGTTTAAAAACTACTCCAAAAGATACTTTTGGTATTGACCCAGAAGGTTTAGTAGTTGACAAAAATGGTGATTTTTGGTTGTGTGAAGAAGGTGGAGCTACAATTTGGAAACTAAATAAAAACGGTGTATTAGTAAATAGATTTACTCCTTATGCACATTTATCAGGAAAACAAGCTATAGATATTCAAATAGATTCTGTTTTTAAATACCGTAAGAACAACCGTGGATTTGAAGGTATTTCAATTGCACCAAACGGAAAAATTTATGCTATGATTCAAAGTGGTATTCAATATCCTACCGTTACAATTGGCGATAATACTAGAATTCATCGTATATTAGAAATTGACCCAGCTACTAACAATCAACGCATGTTGGTTTATTTAAACGATGGTATAATTGGAACGGGTAGTAACCAAATTAGATTAAGAGATTGGAAAATTGGTGATATGGCTGCTGTTAACGATAGTACTTTTTTAGTATTAGAAGCGGCAGCACGAGGTACTTCTGATATTAAGCGTTTATACCAAATAAATATTAACCAAGCTACTGCTGTTCATTCGGGATTATATGGTACTTTAACTTTAGAAGGTTTAGTTGATTCAACAGGATTGGCTAATAATGGAATTAAGCCAGTAACTAAAACTTTGGTGATGGATTTATTAGCAAGTGGTTGGCCAGCAGAATTAGATAAAGCAGAAGGCTTAGCTATTATTAATGATAGTACCATTGCAATTGGTAATGATAACGATTTTGGACAAACTTCTCCATTAGCAAATGGAATAGCTACGGCCACAGGAAACTTAAGCCATCTAATCACTTACAGATTGAGTGGTGCTAAAAAATTAGCAAATTATAAACCATCTGTTTTATCAGTATCAACTCAGTCAGCTTACTTAACACCGGAAGCTCCTGGTGTAAAAATAGATCCAATTCTTACAGTTGGTGATGAAGCGCAGAACGGATATAAATTAGTAGGATTAGGAGATGGAACTGGTGCTTTTGATAACGGAAACGGTACATTTACTTTCTTAGTTAGTCATGAAATAAACAACTTATTAGGTGTTAACCGTGCACATGGTGCAAAAGGTGCTTTTGTATCAAAATGGGTAATTAACAAAAACGATTTATCGGTTGTTAGTGGTGCTGATTTAATTCAAAAAGTTAATATTTATACTCCAGGCGTAGGTTATACACTTTATAATCCTGCTGATACTACAAGCAAAAAAGCTTTCAGTCGTTTCTGTTCTTCAGACTTACCTTCAATTTCTGCATTCTATAATGCTTTAACTGGCTTAGGAACTCAAGAACGTATATTTATGAATGGTGAGGAAAGTGGTATTGAAGGTAGAGCCTTTGGACATATAGTTACTGGTGCTAATGCTGGAACTACTTACGAATTGCCTTATTTAGGTAAATTCTCTTGGGAAAATTCAATAGCATCTAACGCCTCTGGCGATAAAACAGTGGTTGCTGGAACAGATGATGGAACAGACGGACAAGTATATTTTTATGTAGGTACTAAAACCAATGCTGGAAACGAAATGGATAAAGCAGGTTTAACAAACGGTAGATTATATGGTATATCAGTTACTGGTTTACCTGCCGAAATAAGTGCTACAGTTCCTTCTCCAAACACAACTTTTTCAATGGTTGATTTAGGAATAGTAAAAGATTCAACAGGATTGGCTTTAAATAACAGAAGTAATGCATTATCGGTAACTAAATTTTTAAGACCAGAAGATGGTGCTTTTGATCCTTCAAATCCTAACGATTTTTACTTTGTAACTACTAACTCATTTACAGCTCCAAGTAAAATGTGGAGATTACGTTTTACAGATATAAAAAATCCTACAACTGGTGGAACTATTACTGCTGTGTTAGATGGAACTGAAGGTCCAAAAATGATGGATAATATTGCAATTGATAATTTTGGACATGTAATTATTCAAGAAGATCCAGGTAATCAAACTCATTTAGCTAAAATTTGGCAATACACCATTGCAAACGATCAAATTAAGATGATTGCTTCTCATGATTCATCAAGATTTATTGCTGGTCGTCCTAACTTTTTAACTCAAGATGAGGAATCATCAGGAGTAATAGATGTACAAGATATATTAGGTGCTGGTAACTTTTTATTAGTTGACCAAGCGCATTATGGTTTAGGTACTGAATTAGTTGAAGGTGGTCAAATGTTGAAAATGTTTGTTCCAACTAATAATTATACATTACAAGTATTACATTCATCAGATATGGAATCAAGTATTGATGCAGTGATTGATGCTCCAAACTTTGCAGCAGTAATGAATAAATTAGAAGATACTTACCCAAATACTGTTAAATTAGCTTCAGGCGATTGTTTTATTCCTAGTCCTTTCTTATCGGCTGGTGAAGATGCAAG